>CAZXTW010000519.1:0-5100 GCA_964643525.1 uncultured Roseivirgaceae bacterium | reverse complement strand
CGCCATTGATTACCTGCAAAGCAGCTTTGCCCGTGGCAGCGTACTGGCCGATGCGCCCGTGGTGCCCCCCACCACACAGCCCACAGGCGTGGCTGTAACCACCACCGGCAGCAATGAGTTAACGCTAAGCTGGACTGCGGCCACCGATGGCAACGGCACCATTGTACTGGCCCGCCTTGGCAAAGGCGTGCACGGTGGCTACCTGCCTGCCAATGATGTGTTTTACACCCCCGGCAACCCCTTTGGCACCGGCGATAATATTGGCCCCAACGAGGTGGCCTTTGCCGGCACTGACACTACCCTGGTACTTACAGGCCTGTTGCCTGCCACAACCTACCATTTTGCATTGCTAAGCTATAACAACAATGCAGCCGGCGTGCAGGTAAAATACAACAGGGCGGGCTTTGTACGGGCCAGCCAAACCACCAGCGGGGCGGGCGCCCGCCAGGGCCTGGGCACCAACACAGCAGTACAACCCTGGGCGTATGGGCAGGCCGCAACCATTACGGTGCACCTGCCACAGGCACAGCCAGGCACCACCGTAACGCTGTATGGTATTGACGGGCAGCGCCTGCTGCAACAGCAGGTGGGCAGCCAGCCAGCCAACACCTTAAGCCTGCAACACCCGGCCATTACACCCGGCCAGCTGTACCTGTTGCGCATTAGCCACCAACAGCAGGCCAACACCATAAAAGTACTGGTGCAGCAATAAGCACCCACCCAACTACAACCACCAAAAGCCGGCACCCTGCCGGCTTTTTTTATGGCCCTGCCTTAAAAATTAAAAAAAATACCCTGAACTTGTAAGAAACCACCCCCTACCCTGTACTATCTGGTTATACCACCGGGTACCATGAACGAACACCAACAAAAACAAACCTTTAATGAGTGGCTGAACAGCTACAAGGGCATCTTGTTCAAGGTATTGCGGGCCTACGCCTTTACGGCCGATGACCGCGACGACCTGTTTCAAGACATGTGCCTGCAGCTGTGGCACAGCATACCCAACTTCAGGGGTGAGGCCGCCCCCACCACGTGGATATACCGCGTGGCCCTGAACACGGCCATCAGGTTTACGCGCAAAGCCAGCCGCCACCGGCAAACGCACCAGCCGCTTGAAGGGGCCGAGCACCTGCTGCGCCACAACGAAGCACCTGCCGACGAGCGCCTGGCCTGGCTGTACCGCGAAATAGCCAGGCTAGACCCCATTGACCGCTCGCTTACCCTGCTGCTGCTAGACGGCTGCAGCTACAAAGAAATGGCCGCCATTGCCGGTATTTCTGAAAGTAACGTAGGGGTAAAAATACACCGCATTAAAAAGCACCTCATTGTCAAATCTGAACAATATGATTACCATGGAATTTGAAGAAATGCAACAACTCTGGAACAGCCAGAACCAGCGCCAGCCCTTTGCTTATGATGAAGCAGCCCTGCACCGCCGCATACAGGCCAGTAAAAACAAGGCCAGCCACCTGGCCAACGCCAATGAGCTGGGCTATATGGCCATAAGCCTGGTGGGCAGCATTATTTTACTGATTATTGGCAGCCATACCTTTTGGAGCTATGCCACCATAGCGGTGTTGCTGGCCATAGGGGTGCTGATAGCCCTGACACGGCGCAGGCGCCTTAAAATAGTAAACCAGTATGACCAGACCCTACTGGGCAACCTTGACCATACCCTTTACCTGATGAACTACCAGATTACTAGCGCCCGTAAAATGGCCTGGTGGTATATTTTACCGCTGGCGGTGCCTTCAATAATGAATATGCTAAGTGCCGCCGAGCCCAAACCCTGGTGGCAGTGGGCAGCCGTGCTGGGCAGCTTTGTGCTGGGCTACCTGGTGGTGCGCCTGTCAATAAGCAAGCGTTACCTGCCCCAAAAGCGCGAGCTGGAAGCCCTCAAAACCAAACTGGAAAAGGCTTAAACCAATGGCCTTTGGCTGGTAAGTGGCTCACAGCAAGCCAATTGTCACAGAACAGGTTTTTAATTGCAGTTTAACAGGCCCTAAAGGCGATTTATTAATTATTCATTATTAACTGTTCATTCTAATGACTATCTTTTTGGCCTAAGTTATCAACCAACTACATGCACAATGGCCTCAACTGAGAAAGTTACCACAGCACAACGCTTTGGCACCCTGGTGATAGATTTTATGATGCTGGTGTTTACCTTCTTTATCTTGATATTTACCGTAGGTGCCCTAAGCAATGACCCGCCCCCTACCCATAGCCTGGAAGCGCAAGAAGGCCGCATTATATGGTTTGCCCTGCTTACGTTTTTTCTCTATTTTATTAAAGACATATTTGGCAGTGCCAGCCTGGGCAAGCGCGCTATGAAGTATGTACTGGTAGATAGCAAAACCGGCCGAAAGGCATCGCCCCTGCAAACGGTGGTGCGCAATGCCACCCTGTTTTTGTGGCCCATAGAGTTTATTGTGGCCCTGGTAAGCCCTGCCAAACGGGGCGGCGACCTGATTGCCCGCACCAAACTGGTGGTTAATAAGCATGTGTTTCCGCGTAAGCAGCCCCTGGGCAACCTGTTGCTACCGGTTGCCCTGGCCCTGGGGGCAGTACTGGCCTTGGGCGCTGAAACGCCGCTGCGCAACACACGGGTGCCTGCCTACGCTTACCTGACCCCGGCAGAAGACAGCTATGACGCCGCCGCCAGCCAAAACCTGGGGCGTGTCATTATTGAAGAGTTGTTTAATGATGTGAACTCAGTAGATGTAAAGTTGTACAACAAAACCAGCGAGCCTGATACCCGCTTTGTATCAGTTATTGTGTACGTGTTCAGCGATTTTTATTACCTGTTTGATGCCGAAATTAAGAAGAACTTTACTGATAAGATTAAGCAAAAGCTTGATGCCAACAGCCTGGCCCCCTACAAGGCCCGCATCCAGTATGTATACTACAATAATGGTGATCTTGAGCGCAAAGAGTTTACGGTAGAGGCCAACTAAGCATACGCAATACAGCGCAAACCAAATAAAAGCGGGGTTGCCTTCAATAGAAGGCAACCCCGCTTTTTATTGTATTGATGGCTAAAAGCCCTGCTTACGCGCCAGCTTCGTGGTCAGTAAGCATGCCGTCATGCTCTTTGGTAATCTTCTCGTGCTCGGCCACTAAGGTATCGTGTTCAGCTTTCATCTTATCGTGGTCGGCCTTCATTTCGGCATGCTCTTTTTCCATATCTTCCATGCTTACATTGCCTTTGGCATGGGCTTCTTCCAGCTTCTCATGCTTGGCAATCAGCGCATTGTGGGCATCAATAATTTCCTGATGCTTGGCCAGCATGGCCTTGTGCTGCTCTTCAATTTGTGCGTGCAGCGAGTCTGCTTCGCCAGCTACCTCCTGGTGTTTGGCCAGCATTTCATTGTGCTTGGCTTCCATAGCAGCATGTGCTTTTTCCATGCCACCGTGGTCGGTTTCCATGCTGTTGTGCTCTGCCACCAGCTTTTTGTGGGCATCACTTTCGGCGGGGTTGCCACCACCGCAGGCAGCTAAAAAGCCTACCATTAAAACGGCTAATATGAGGTTTTTCATGTGCGTAATTGTTGTTGGTTATTTACTTATACCCGGTGCAATACCGGTACTAAAGGCGTAAAAATAAGCTGAATGGCCTTGAAGCCCAAAAAAGCGGCCTTGATTCCCCTCAACATTTATTTAAACTCATTACACATAACCTGCAAATAGCCCCTTAAGCTGGTTAAGCAGTAGCCATTGGTTTGCGCAACATGGCACTGGCAACAAAGTACCCCCCAGCTGTAACCACACAAACACTAAGGTACACGGCCATGATGTACCGGCCAATAAACTGCCCCTGGGGCTCTATCTGCTGCGTGGCCATGCCCAGCCCGCCTACCAGATAGGCTACAGGTATAATGAACAGCACATAGGGGGCCAGGTGCCTGGCCTTCCACACCACCAGCCAATACAACAGGCCGGTTAAAAAGTTAGAAATGCCAAAGGCCCCCATGAGGTACAGGCTGTCTGGTAGTAGCTCAATACCAGCCCGGTGCACGGCAGAGTATTTCATGTTAAACGTGTGGGCTATGCCCCTGATCAGATCCATCAACCCGGCCAGAAACAGCACGCCAGCACTTATTGTCAGGGCTTTTTGTTTGTACATCATGTTTTAATCTGTTGGTGAAAAACCAGAATAACTTACTGTAATGTACGCAACACCTTAGGCGAGCGGCCACCCCAACCGGCTGAAGTGCACAAAAGGCCTACTGAAGCCCACCTACCAACCACTGAACCCGCCACCCTGAAACCTAAAGGCCACCGCATTCATGTACGTTCAACAACTCAATCAGCCTATTACTGTGGACAAGAATGACCATTAAACCCAAGACCCAAGTATTTGAATA
The DNA here is from genome assembly GCA_964643525.1 of uncultured Roseivirgaceae bacterium. Taxonomy (GTDB): domain Bacteria; phylum Bacteroidota; class Bacteroidia; order Cytophagales; family Cyclobacteriaceae; genus CAZXTW01. The sequence goes on along the minus strand of CAZXTW010000519.1, from coordinate 730 downwards.
GAACCCTCCCGGTAAACCCGCCCCTCCAAGAACAGACAACACTTTTGAAGACTATCGGAAAGGGAAAGCTGAAAAGTAGAGCGTGATATTTTAACAGATACCTTGGAGAATAACCGATAAGCAACCGTAAAGGCATGATACACAAGGAGCATTCAATTACCCGAGTCCAATTAAACACTATAAAAGGATAATAGCCATTTTTCCCTGCTTAAAAAGTATTTTTCAGTGGCGTTTTAGGCTTGAGCCAAATCATTTTTTCACTTCAAAAGAATCAAAGCTCAGTTGCCCATTTACTATTTTTAAATGAATACATACTTTTTTTAAAAGAATACATACTTTTCAAAAAAGAATGAGGGCAAATACAAAAAGAACACATACTTTTTGCCAAAAGAATACATTCTTTTGGGGCAACAGTTAGTATTAAACAGCAATTATTAATAGAATGGACAGAAAGGAGGGCAAGGCAAGATAGTTAGCCAATTTGGCGAAACAAGAAGAGACTAAAGTAGAAATTCCAAAAATTCATTCTTTTTATTCTTTATCAATGGCCTTAATATCTTTACATTAGTACTAAAATAAACAAACCATCGGCCTCCTGCAAGTTAGCATATCATTTGTGGCTCCTTATCGTTAAATTTGGGTATGACAGAGTTAAAAGAAATACTGATTCAACGTATTCAGGAAACTGATGCCCCCAATACACTTGCGGAGATCTCGCGCATATTGGAGG
>CAZXTW010000518.1:0-5102 GCA_964643525.1 uncultured Roseivirgaceae bacterium | reverse complement strand
TCTGTACTTGTAAGGGTGGTGAAATAAGCGTACCTATCAAATTCACCACCCTTTACGGTACCGTTGTTTATTTCTTTGGCCTCAGTCACGAAGCTATTTACTTTTAAGTCATTCAAGTTTAACTTCTTTTTTTTCATAGCAGTATGTGTGTTAAAGGTTATAAAAATATGATTAGTGTCTCAGGTTATTGTAAGCCGTGCCACCATCACACTACCGGGTGTGTTTTGAATGCATGTCAGTTATCGTAAGTAATTCCAAAGCCCCTACAGGCGCTTTGGAATTATTTATATCAACTACTACATGAAGGTCTTATCTTGAGGGCAGTTAAAGCAAATGGTGCAAGGGGTAACATAAATAGTCTCTTCGCTAGTAGTAGTTTCGATGGGCTCAATTGATGATCTACCACCCTTTACGGTGCCATCGTTCATCTCTTTGGCTTCAGTAATGAAGCTTTTTACCTTCAGGTGTTTTAATGATAGCTTTTTCATTTCACCTCCTATTGAATTACCTGCTCTGGCGGGCAGTAGCAAATGGTGCCAACTTCAACACTTGGGTCGCACCATTCGTAATGGGTACCACCAGCCTTTATGGTCATTTCATTGCCCTTCTGAGCTGTAACAAAGCTTGAAATTTTTAAGTCATCTAATTTTAACTTGCTGTTTTTCATAGCAGTATGTGTGTTAAAGGTTTTGGTTAATTTGACTTATGCTAACATAAACAAAATAGGCCCCTAAGGGCCTATTGATTATTTATTGTGCATCTGCTAAAAGAATACCTCATCTTGAGGGCATATGTAGCAGAAAGTACAAGGGGTAGGATCAAAAGTAGTTTTTGGAGGTAGGGTACCGATGGCTTTTGCACCAGCTTTTACCGTTTCTTCGTTCATCTCTTTGGCTTCAGTCACGAAGCTTTTTACCTTCAGGCTTTTGAGAGATAGCTTTTCTTTTTTCATGATATTCAATAGTAAATGGTTTATTAAAACAAAATTTCTTCTACAGGGCAACGGTAACACCACGTCATTGGGGTAGGCTCAGTAGAAGTACAGATTACTTCTGAATCACCTGCTTTTGCCAAACCACCTTTTACAGTGTTGCTCTTCATATTATCAGCACTGGTTACAAAGCTGCTTACTTTCAGGTTGGTCAGTGATAATTTTTCTTTTTTCATGTTTCTTGGGTGTAATAAGGTTGTAGTTTATTGTAACTGGCTAATTATACGCCTTTGTTAAGGTAATGTTTGCCAGCAGGGTATAGGGTGCCCCTTCTAAATAAACATCAATTAAAAGGGGTCACAAACAAAGCAATAAGTTGCAGGGGTAGGGTTGGTAGGATCCTGAATAGAAATAAGTTGCCTTGCACCGCCTTTTACAGTATCAGAGTTTGGTTTTTTGGCCTCTGTGATAAAGCTATTTACCTTGAGGTTGCCCAGTGTTAACTTTTTCTTCTGCATGGTTCAAAGATTTTGGTTAAAAATAGTAAACGCCTAAAATAGCATAAGTCTGTTAAGAATCAATGCTGAAATAACTAGAAACTTTGTGTAGGTGGCCTTACGGTATTTTGTAATGAAGCTGGTTTACAAGGCCTTATGGGCTAAATGTAGAAGTTACTGCTGGTTCAATTCATTGAGGCACTGTATTAAAGACTGTAAATGCCGGCCATATAGCCGGTTAAGGTATTGCTTTGTGTAAAACACACCCACAATAATGAGTATGATTGACACAACAACTACAATAACGGGTGTTATTGGGTTGGTACCGAATATTTTATCGCCTTCTTCAGGGTTGGTAAACCCGGTTAAGAAGCCCACCAGCATGCCAATGGGTATTACCGCAATGGTGTACTGCATGTAAAACTTGATAAACCCCCTGATGAGCGCAATAGATTGCTCTAGCATTTCTTTTACGCTACCGCTTTGCAACTCAATCTGGCTCAGGCGCTGGTGCTTTGTTACCACTACTACGGCCAGTATGACAGATACCAGCATACCCGCCCCAGCAGTAACCCTGAATATGACGTATTGGTTGACAACAAATAAAAGCACTGACAGGGCAAATATGCTAATTACGCCCATGGTTAGGTCAAAACGTAGGTTACGCTTAATGATTGCTAATATATCATTTGTTTTTTGCGCCAATAACTGGGCATGTTCGCTACCAGACTTTTGGGTGGCGTGGGCATGTTGTTCAAGTGATGCCCTTAAATCATCTTTTAAAGTATCCAGATCCATTAGGCGTTCAGTTTCTTTTTTAGTCTCGTTTTGATGCGGTTCAGCTTTACGGCTACGTGGTTGGGCGTTATGCCCAAAATGGTGCTGATTTCATCGTAGGGCAGGTCATCAATATACAGCATGACCAAAGCCTTGTCTATTTTAGAAAGCCCGTTAATGGCCTCAAACATTTGGCGCATCTGGTGCTCTTTTTCTTCGTCAGGCACCTCTGCGGCCAGCTGCAGGGCAGGCTCATTCAGGGTATCTACCTCAAGCCGCTTTTTTTCTTTGCGTATGTAGGAAATGGCCGTATTTAAGGCCACCCGGTATAACCAGGTTGAAAACTTTGAGCCCCCCTTAAAGTTGCCTACTGACTTCCAGGCCTGTAGTACCACTTCCTGGTACAGGTCTTCGCGGGCTATGGCATTGCGCTCATACAAATGGCATATTTTTCTGATAATGCTTTGGTTATCAGTAATGAGCTGTACAAAGTCTTGCTCTTTTATGGGCAAACTCATGCAATGAGGGGTCTTGTTGGCTGCAATAGGTTGTGGGCTGTAAGTTGAAGTAATTGGCATCAAATACAAAATTACATGAGCATTGTTGAGGCGTTTAGTTAGTGTACCAGCATGCACCCAAACAAGTAGTGCCTAAGTAGTGCCGCTGGCTTTTGTGAAGTTTAGTAGGCGCACCTGCATGAATATTACAGTACAGCTCAAAAAATAATGCAGGTCATTGAAGTAGTAATATTGATTTAGTGCTTAGGTATGGCTGCTGGCTTGGTACTTTTAAGTGAACTTCATTAATATATCTAACCTTAATTTTTTATTACTAAAAGCAGTTAATATATTGAACTATGTAATAACCAATAAAACCTTAACATGAAAAACAGCAAGTTAAACCTTAACCACTTAGAGGTTAAAAGTTTTGTAACCACCTTTGAGCAAAACACCAGCAACACGGTAAAGGGGGGCTCGTACACATGTTATCCCTGTGACGAACCAACAGACCCAGACCCATGTGGCACCACAGGTTGCCCTACCAACTATGGTTGTGGCGGTGGGGGCACCGGCGGTGGCGGCACTGCAACCTGGCGGCCTAACTGCCAAAGTATGGATATTAGCGGCCCCTGTGCCTGTTAAGTCTTAAAGGGCCTATTCTTTATAATAGGTATGACAAAAAAGTAAGGGCTGGCTTAAGCCGGCCTTTACACCTAATAATGTTTACATGCCCTGTGGTACTACATTTTTTGCCAAACAGTGCCTTACGCATGCTATTGCCCTTTAGCTTTACTTTGTGGCCTCACAGCAACCATATGTACGTTGCCTGTGGTATAAGTACCTTTAAATGCGTGTGGTACATGGCATTAACTCGCCTTTAAACAAACATAACCTAATCATAATGGGGCCCATGATTCTTTAACCAGCTGGCCTACCGTAATTTGAAACCAGAAACTTACTAGTTTCCTTATTTTTATAGTCGGGTGGTTCGGTTATACCAGGTTTAATATTAGCTATGCTTCCGGATTTATTCATTATGCGGATGCTTCAGGCCTGCACTTTTTGCTGGTAATCTGTCATTATTGAATTGTATTGCGTTGACCATAAGGTTGAACCACCCGGCTTTGCTTTTTACGCCTGCAACATGCAGGCAGTGATTTAATGCCAATAGGCACCCTGGGCTATATACAACAACAGAACTTGACAGTAAAGAACTGACAACAAACATGAAAAACACGCTTTGGCCGGTGCTGCTGGTTTTGTTATGGCTTTTGCCATTGAGCCCTACTGCCGGTTTAGCCCAAAATTTTACAACCCGCTCGGTACTGAGCAGTGGTGATATATACCAGTTTCGTGTGGGGGCTGCCGGCCTTTACAGGTTAACCTATGCTGATTTAGAGGCCCTGGCCCTAAACCCAGCAGCCATTGAACCTGAAAAGGTACAGCTTTTTGGCCTGGCCGGTGGTATGTTGCCCCAGCCCAACGCCGCACCGCGCCCTGACGATTTGCAGGAGCTGCCCCTGCTTATGGCTGATGGTGCCGATGGCAGTTTTGACCCTGGCGATTATTTATTGTTTTATGCTGAAGGGGCCGATCGTGTAGGGTATGATGCTGAGCATGAGCAGCTGTACTACCAAAAAAATCTATATAGTAACCACAATTACTGCTATTTGAAGTTGGGGGGTAGCCAGGGGTTGCGTATAAAAAGGCAAACGGGTGCCGGCCTGCAGCCCCAGCACATATTTACCAGCTACCACGCCATGACACATATTGAAGCAGATGACTTTAATTTATTGAGCAGTGGGCGTTTTTGGTATGGTAACCGCCTTATAGATGGCCAACCGGCAGTTTATGATTTTAACCTGGCATGGGTAGAGGCAGGTACTGATGTACGTGTTGATGTGGCTGTGATTTCACGGTCAAGCCGTGCGGCTACCTTTGATGTGGCGTTTAACGGGCAACTATTGGGGCAACTGGCTACTGCTGCGGTCACTACTTCTACCTACGGATATAAAGCCCAGGAGGCCGCACAGCAATTTGTGGTGCCTGCGCCCAACACCCCTGCAGGGCAGTTAGCCCTGACCTTTCATGAGCCTGCCCTTGCTGGCGATGCTTACCTTGATTTTATTACTGTACGCGCACAGCACCAGTTGGCTTATAACCAGGGTGTGTTGCTGTTTGGCCATTTGGGCAGTGCACAGTATGAAACGGCAGGTTACCAGGCTGTTGAGGTGCCCCAAAATGCTGTGCTATGGCAGGTAACCAACCCTACGGCCCCCGTGGCCCAGCAGTATACGTGGAACAACGGCACAGCCACGTGGGTATTTAAGACTGAAGGCACCTGGCAAAGGTTTGCCATGGCCACACCAGAGCAGGCCTACCGGCCTGTATTTGAGG
>CAZXTW010000517.1:0-5107 GCA_964643525.1 uncultured Roseivirgaceae bacterium | reverse complement strand
GACGGCGGCCTGGGCCTTATTGTAGCTCAAAAGGCTATGGATATAGCTATTGAAAAAGCCAAGACCTGTGGCACGGGGTGGGTAAGCGTTAAAAACTCCAATCATTTTGGCATAGCAGGGTACCATGCCTTGAAAGCCCTAGACCATGACATGATTGGCATGGCAATGACTAATGCCAGCCCGCTGGTGGCCCCAACATTTGCTTCTGAACGTATGCTTGGCACCAACCCCATTGCAGTAGCGGTACCCAGCCAGAAGGAAGCACCTTTTGTTGCTGACTTTGCTACCACCACGGCAGCCAACGGCAAACTGGAGATATTACAGCGCAAACAGCTAGAAACACCCACCGGCTGGGTGCAAGACCAAGCTGGTAACGAGGTTACTGACCCACACGCGTTAAAATCTGGCGGCGCATTGTTGCCCTTAGGCAGTGATTACGAACACGGAAGCCATAAAGGGTATTGCCTGGGTAGCATTGTTGATATTTTTTCGGCAGTGCTTTCTGGAGCCAACTACGGGCCATGGGCGCCACCTTTTGTTAGCTTTTTGCCATTAGCCCCAGATCCTGTTGGTGATGGGTTAGGGCATTTTTTAGGTGCCATGCGCATTGATGCTTTCAGACCAGCAGAAGAGTTTAAACATCATATGGATAATTGGCTTAAACGCTTTAGAAGTGCCAAAACGGTTGATGGACATGAAACTGTGTTGATACCCGGAGACCCTGAGCGCCAAAAGGCAGCCGAGCGAAAAGCCAATGGGATACCAATAATACAGCCTGTAGTTGATGACTTAATGCAGTTAGAAGCGCGGTTTGGTATTGCCTTATAAGGTAATACCTGCCCTGACTACAATGGGACTGGTGTAGGGAGAGCGAAGCTCGTCATGATTAAGGTTGTACAGTATCACAAAGTTTAGCCCTGCCCTAGGGCCAATAGGCTGAAAAAAACCGCCCCCTACAAACAAGCCTGGTACCCATTCACGATTAAGTGAACCGTCAAAAGGGTTGAAGATTTCTACATTGAGGTTTTCATATTCTGCATAGGCAAACAGGTTGTCAAACAGGTTTCTGCGTACAAATAGCCTGCCGCCGTACAGGTTTGAGGTGATGTCAAAGTCGTTGTACCGAAGGTACTGGTATGAAATACCCAAACCGGTAGACCAGTTGTTGTCAATCATATAACCTACAAGCGGAGAAACATCTACGGCCGTGATGTTACCAAATTGAAGGCTGAAGTTGCCCCCAACATAAACTCTGTCAAAAAAACTGTTTTCTTCTTGATCTAAATCTTTTTGGGCCCAAAGAGGGGAGCTTGAAATGATTAACAAGAAGCTAATCAAAAGGATGTTTGTTTTACTCAGCATAGCCTAATAATGGATATTTACTTTGAACTCACTAGTCAACCAATACGTAAACATCTTCATTGGGTTTTTTCATGAGGTATTTCTCTCGGGCAAACTTTTCAAGCTGTTTATCGCTTCCAAAAAGCTCCTGCCTTTCAAGGTGTACCTCTTCGATTTTTTCAATGTAGTAATTCTTTTCTTTTTCCAGGCTGCTTAACTTATTGCGTAACTGCCATTGGGAGATGACGTCATTTGAATCAATGAACAGCATCCAAATTAAAAAGGTGACTGATACGATTAAGTAAAAGTTCTTTAAGGCTTTGGGCAGTATGATCTTTTTCATAGTATAAAAATAGCTATAACCCTACTAACGAAAAAGCCCTTGATAACTCAAGGGCTTTTTCTAATTATATTTTAGGCGCTAAAAGTTGTTGCCTCTAAAGACAGCTGTCTCGCCTAACTCTTCTTCTATTCTGAGTAATTGGTTGTATTTGGCCATACGGTCAGACCTGGAGGCCGAACCCGTTTTAATTTGCCCTGTGTTTAAGGCAACCGCCAAATCGGCTATAGTGGTGTCTTCTGTTTCGCCAGAGCGGTGCGACATAACACTGGTGTAACTGTTTCTGGTGGCCAGGTTAATGGCATCAATAGTTTCAGTTAGCGTGCCAATCTGGTTTACTTTAATAAGGATTGAGTTGGCAATACCGTCATTAATACCTCGGGTTAACCGCTTCACGTTGGTTACGAATAAATCATCGCCAACAAGCTGAACTTTTTTGCCTACCAGGTCAGTTAACTCTTTCCATCCTTGCCAGTCATCTTCAGCCATACCGTCTTCAATAGAACGAATTGGGTATTTGTCAGTCCATTCTTTCCAATAGTTGGCCATTTCAGACGAAGTAAGTCGATCGCCAGTAGACCATTTCAGGTGGTAATTGCCAGCCTCTTCATCATAAAACTCTGAGCTTGCAGCATCTAATGCAATAAATACATCTTCACCAGGGCGGTAGCCAGCCTTTTCAATTGCTTGTAATACCAGCTCAATGGCAGCCACGTTTGAATCTAGGTTAGGTGCGAAGCCACCTTCATCACCTACGTTGGTTGAAAGGCCCTTATCTTTCAATACCTTTTTCAAGTTATGGAAAATTTCAGTACCCATTCTGAGAGACTCTGAGAAGGAAGGTGCGTTTACCGGCATAATCATAAACTCCTGAAAGTCTATCTTATTGTCAGCGTGGCTGCCACCGTTCAGGATATTCATCATTGGTACCGGCAGTGTATTGGCATTAACACCACCAACATAACGGAATAGTGATTGGCCAGACTCAATAGCTGCGGCTTTAGCTGCTGCTAATGAAACGCCTAAAATGGCATTGGCCCCTATAGTGCCTTTGTTTTCAGAGCCATCAATTTCAATCATTATTTTGTCAATGAGATTTTGCTCAAAGACAGATACGCCAATTAGCTCATCAGAAATTTTATCATTAACATTCTCTACGGCCTTCAAAACACCTTTACCTAAGTAAATAGATTTGTCTTGATCACGCAACTCCACTGCTTCGTGAATTCCTGTAGATGCGCCAGAAGGTACGGCCGCTCTTCCAATAAGGCCGTTTTCTGTTATAATATCTACTTCAATAGTTGGGTTGCCACGAGAGTCCAGAATTTGCCTGGCATGTATTTTTTCAATTAAGCTCATTTGAAGATGGTATTATATTAGGTTTAGAATGATTACCTTCAATTAGGGAGCAAGTTAATGAAATCATCGAATAGATACCTTGAGTCATGTGGGCCAGGTGAAGATTCTGGATGATATTGTACGGAAAATGCATTTTTGTTTATTAACTGGATGCCTTCTACCGTTTGGTCATTCAAGTTGATGTGTGTAGCCTCCACAAGCTCTGAGGCTTCAACATCATCATTACTAATACTAAAGCCGTGATTCTGGGATGTAACCTCGGATAAGCCTGTTTTGAGGTTTTTAACCGGGTGATTTAACCCACGATGGCCATGGTGCATTTTATAAGTTGAAATACCCTGAGAAAGGGCCAATATTTGATGGCCAAGGCAAATGCCAAATAGTGGCAAACCACTATCAACCATTTCCTTAACCGTGGTAACGGCATAATCCATTGCAGCTGGGTCTCCAGGGCCATTAGAAAGAAAATACCCATCTGCCCCCCAACTTTGAATCTCATTAAAAGGTGTTTTGGCATTAAATACCTTCAAGTAGCACCCACGTTCAATAAGGTTGTTCAAGATGCTTGTTTTCACCCCCAAGTCAAGTACTGCCACTTTGTATTGTGCCTGTTCATTGCCTAAAAAGTATGGTTCAGGTACAGATACTTTTGATGACAGCTCTAATCCATCCATTGAAGGTACTTTCTTTAACTCCTTTGATAGCTGCTCAGCATCCAGAATTTCAGAAGATATTATTGCATTCATAGCCCCTTTACTCCTAATATGCCTAACCAGTTTACGCGCATCAACACTTGAAATACCTACAATATTATTTTTTTGCAAATAGCTATTCAGACTATCACTAGCCGTATTTCTACTGTAGGTTAGTGAAAAATCATTAACAATTAATCCGCTAATTTGAGGGTGGTTTGATTCCTGCTCATCATCAACAACACCATAGTTGCCTATATGAGGAGTAGTGTTAACTATAATCTGCCCAAAATACGAAGGGTCAGTATAGACCTCTTGGTAACCAGTCATTCCAGTGTTAAAACAAATCTCGCCACCACAGGTACCTGTGCTGCCAATTGAGTTGCCATGCATTAAAGTTCCATCTTCAAGCAATAGAATGGCTGGTTTTTGTTGGGTAAATTTCATAATACAATACTTTATATTGAATGTATGCGCAAAAATAAAAAAAGGGATTAGACAAAATATCTAATCCCCTATTTACCAGAACAATTCATCCGGCATATTGTTTAACTTTCAGCTCCGTCACTTTGGTTTTTTTTGTCATCATCAGTGGCTTCACCATCTGTATTGTCTTCTTCATCAGCTTCAACTTCAGGTTGTACATCTTCAACAACCTCAGCTTCCTGAACTTCTTCACCAGCAGTTGCAGCAACTTGTTCTGTAGCCTTCTTTTTGCTACCTCTTCTGCTTCTTCTAGTCTTAGTTTTAGCTGGCGCCTCTTCCTTCAGCAACAACTCGTTATAGTCAACCAGCTCAATCAAACACATCTCGGCATTATCACCTAAGCGATTTCCAGTACGAATGATTCTGGTGTAACCACCTGGACGGTTAGTGATTTTTTCTGCTACCTCGTCAAATAATTCTTTAACCGAGTCTTTATTCTGTAGGTAGGAAAAAACTACTCTTCTTGAAGTGGTAGTATCACTTTTTGCCTTAGTCAATAGAGGCTCAACGTATTTCCTCAGGGCTTTTGCCTTGGCTACAGTAGTGATTATACGTTTATTGAGTATTAAGGAAGATGCCATATTGGAAAGCATTGCCTTTCTGTGCGGTGCAGTTCTTCCTAAATGATTTATTCTTTTACCGTGTCTCATCTTAACTAATCCTCATCTAATTTATACTTAGAAAGATCCATTCCAAAGGTAAGGTTCTTCTCAGCCACAAGTTGTTCTAATTCAGCCAGTGACTTTTTACCGAAGTTCCTGAATTTCATCATGTCAGAAATTTCAAGCTTAACGAGGTCACCAAGTGTCTTCACATCAGCCGCTTTCAAGCAATTGTATGCACGTACTGATAAGTCAAGATCATTCAATGAGGTTTTAAGAAGTTTTCT
>CAZXTW010000516.1:0-5110 GCA_964643525.1 uncultured Roseivirgaceae bacterium | reverse complement strand
CTGACACTCAATACCTGTTGCGTGGTGGCATTGAGTTGAAACACCTGGCAAACCTTAAGCTGGTGTTTATAATAATATAAAATAGCTGGCTGGTGGTTTACCACACCCAGCTGCCTGGTAAATTGTGTTTGAAAAGTATGGTAGGTATACAACAGCAGCTCTGCCACAGCCTGAACCCCCTGGGCATGGGTGGCCACCACCTTAATGCGCTTGCCGCCATCTGCCCTGAACACAATATCATTGGCCAGCATAGCATGCAATGCATTCAGGTCACGCGCCTGTATGGCTTGAATATAGGCATCTAATTGCTTGTGTTGCCGGGCAATTGCTGGCTGTGGGGGCTGTTTTGGCCTGCTTGATGTATGCAGCTTGCCGTGGGCCCTGCTGAGCAACTTACGCGAGTGCTCAACGGTAATAGAAAGCACCTCGGCAACCTCATCATGGGTATAGGCAAAGGCCTCTTTTAAAATAAAAACGGCCCGCTCTTTTGGGTTTAGCCTTTCTAACAGGTGCAGCATGGCGTAGGTGGCCATATCGCGCCGCTCTGCGCCCACCTCGGCCCCTTCGGTAGTTACAGGCTCTGGCAGCCACCCTTCATGCTGCACCAGTTTTTTCAAATCGCGCTTGCGGTTAATTGACTGGTTCACCACCCCCTTAATCAAATAATTCTTTTCATGGTTGGCTACCACCCCTTTTTGGGTATATTTGAGCAATACGTCCTGAATGGCGTCTTTGGCCTCTTCTGCCGAGCCCAGGATGTTATAGGCATAAGGAAACAATTGTGCTTGGTAATTTTCCATAAATAGCAAGTATGCTTTCGGGGGCAGACACACCACCCCAACAAAACGTGACGCCTCACCCAGTTTATTTTACCCCCGGTTTGTATTGACAAAAGGCCTGCCTCAAGTTGCACCAGTTAAACTTAATGTCAAGGCTAAGTTAAATTACCATAAACTGGCCATTCTGCCCGCTACAATAAAACCCAGGTTTCTTGATAAAAACATTCCTTTAAACCGTTGAGGCCTTTATTGCATAAACTTGTCATTTTTTGACCAGGGTTTGAAATTCAAGGTGGCCTGCTGGAATTTGTGTTTAAAATTATTGAATTTGTATGCAAATTGAGTAGGTGTGCCCTATAACTTTGGCACACCAAAGCGAAATGCTGATTAATCAACTATTAAAAATAGCCCATGAAATATCACTCCCGTAATGATTGGGGCAAGACAATCACTGCCAAAATCAGGTACCTGTGTTCAATCTTGTTCTGTTGTATAGCGCTTGCTGGCCAGGCGCAGGATAAAACAGTGAACATTGGCATCATTACCGACTGTGTAAACCCCAGAGCGGTAGCCTATGCCCAACAAATGGTTGAAGAAGCACGGGTGCTGTTAAAAAATAACTACCAGGTTTTGGTGGCTGAAGAGCACATTTTACAAGGCGATTGTAGCGCCGAAACAGCCAGGCGCAACCTTGAGCAGTTGCTGGCCGATGAATCGGTTGACCTGATTATTGGGGCCGATATTATTGTATCGCACATCATGGCAAAAGGCGGCCCGTACAACAAACCGGTGCTGGCCTCTACCGTGGTAAACATACAGGTGCAGCAACTGCCCATGAATAAAAAGGGGCAGTCTGGTGTTGAAAACCTGGCCTATTTAGAGCTGCCCCTTTCGCCCATGCGCGACCTTGAGGTGTTTAACCGCCTGTTTGGCTTTGAAAACCTGGCCGTAGTAATTGACGAAGCCGCCTTTACCGGCATACCTGAACTCAAGGCCTTTTTTGATGAAGGCATCAACAGCTTAGGCTTAAAATACAGCTTTGTATTTACTGAAGCCACCGCCGAAGCCACCCTGAATAAGCTCAACGGGCAAGACGCCGTGTACCTGCTGCCCTCTGACAGGCTGAGCGACGCAGAAACCCAAAAGCTGATTGACGGCATTAACGACCGCCAGCTTAAGTCGTTTTCAATACTGGGCCGCATTGATGTTGACCGCGGGGTGTTGGCAGGTGTGGCCCCTGCCTCAAACATCAGGCTGTTTACCCGCCGCATGGGCCTGAACATACAACGCTGCGTTAATAAAGAAGACCCTGAAGATTTTGCCGTAAAGATTAACCAGAAAGAAGAACTGGTGCTGAATATGGCCACTGCCCGCAAAATAGATTACAGCCCCAGCTTTGACCTGCTTTCTGAAGCTGTGGTAATTAATGAAGATATGGTAGATGTTGGCCGCAGCCTGAACATATTTGACGCTATTGAAGAAGGCATTGGCAACAACCTGAGCATTGATATTGCCCAGCAGGCAGTAGCGGCTGTGCAGGAAGATGTAAACGTGGCCCGTGGGGTGCTGCGGCCCGATGTTTCGGCCACAGTATCACATACCACGGTAGATAGTGACCTGGCCAACGCCAGCAACGGCCAAAGCCCCGAACAACGCGGCCAGGGCCGCCTCTCTATTAGCCAAATTATTTACTCTGAGCAGGCCGCTGCCAACAAAAAAATACAGCAGTACCTGCTGGAAGCGCAAGAGGCCTCTTTAGAGGTGCAAACGCTTGATATTATTCTGGAGGTAAGCACAGCCTACCTGCAATTGATGCAGGCCATTACGCTTGAAAAGATACAGAAGGAAAACCTTGACGTGACCCGCAAAAACCTGGAGCTGGCCCGTACGGCAGCCTCAATTGGGCAAAGCGGCCCCTCAGACCTGTACCGGTGGCAGGGTGAAATTGCCAATGCCAAGTCAGACCTGATTATAGCCCAGGCCCAGCGCCGCCAGGCCGAAATTAACCTGAACCAGATACTGAACCGCCCCATTGACGAGTTGTTTACCACCCAGGAGGTTGACCTGAACGACAGCCGCTATTTTGTAAGCAACCAAAGCCTGTCTGATAAAATTAAAAGCCCCCGCGAGTTTAACCAGTTCATTGATTTTATGGTACAGCGTGCCATGGAGCACTCGCCCAACCTGAGCGAGTTGCAGGCCAATGTCAGGGCCCAGGAACGGTCGTTGGTATTAAACCAGCGCAACCGCTATGTGCCTACCATTTCTTTGGGTGGCAATTACAACCAGGAGGTGTACCGGGGCGGTGCCGGCACTGAATTTCCTGAGTTTTTTCAGCCTGCCCCCAACGACTGGAACTGGAACCTGGGCCTGAACGCCTCGCTGCCCCTGTACCAGGGCGGCCAGCGTAAGGCACTGGTGCAACAGTCAAAAGTGCAGCTGCAACAAATTGAACTGCAAAAAACCAACCTGCAACGGTTAATAGAACAGCAGGTGCGCTCAGAGATGGAAAACATCAGGGCCTCTTACTACAACATTACCCTAACACAGGAGGCAGCAGAAGCAGTAGTGAAAAACTTTGACATTGTGCAGGATGCCTACTCGCAGGGTTCGGTACTCATTACCCAGCTGCTTGATGCGCAGAATGCCTCTATCTCTGCCCAGCTAAACAGTGCCAATGCCGTCTATTCCTTTTTGATTGACCTGCTTAATATGGAGCGGGCCACGGGCGAATTTTACATGCTGTTTACCCCAGAGCAAAAAGCGCAGTATGAGGCCGACCTTTTCAACTTCATTTCAGAACAGTAAGCAAACCACTAAACCATGAACATAGTGTATAAACTACTCATTGCAAGCCTTTTCGTCTTGAGCCTGGCCCTGGTGGGTTGCGGTGGCGAAGAAGAGCAAAAAGCTGAAGTAATACGCCCTGTAAAATACCAAAGGGTACAGCCTGGCGGCAGCCTGCAAACCCGCGCCTACTCTGGCACGGCCATAGCAGGCACTGAAACACGCCTGAGCTTTAAAGTAACTGGCACCCTAAACAGCCTGCCCGTAAAAGTAGGCCAGGAGGTAACCAAAGGCACGTTGCTGGCGGCCCTTGATGCATCAGACCTGCAGCTGTCGTACGAGCAGGCCGATGCCTCAGTAAAAAATGCCGATGCCACTGAAAAGCAAACCAAATCAAACTTTGAGCGGGTACGCTCATTGTACGAAAACGGCAGCACCTCGCTAAGCGAATACGAAAACGCCAAGGCCCAGTACGAGTCGGCCAAGGCCAATGAAAGTGCCGCCAAAAAGGCCCGTAAGCTGGCCAGGGCACAGTTGGGCTACGCCCGCCTGTATGCCCCTATACAAGGCAAGGTATCGCAAATAAGTGCAGAAATAAACGAAAACGTAAGCTCGGGCCAGCAAATACTGGTGCTAAGCTCTGAGGGCGACCTTGAGGTGAACCTGGGCATACCTGAAAGCTATATTGCCAATGTAAACGTGCAAGACGCGGTTGACGTGGCCTTTAGTGCCATACCCGGCCAAACCTACAAGGGAGTGGTGTCTGAAGTATCGTACAGCATTAACCAGCAAAACTCTACCTACCCGGTAATTATTAAGCTGCAGGGCGATACTGAGGTAGTACGGCCCGGCATGGCTGCTACGGTTACTTTTACCAAAAGGCAAACCGAAGAAGAAAATACCGACCGCCTGCTGGTACCTGCACAGGCAGTGGGTCAAGACGAAGCCGGTAATTTTGTATTTGCCCTTACCCCGCATGAAAACCAGTACATGATTACACGGCAGGCCGTTACCGTAGGCGAGCTGACCAACGATGGCTTTGAAATTACCGAAGGCCTGGTAGAGGGCGACCTGATAGCCGTGGCCGGCTTGCAAATGCTGCTTGACAGCATGCAAGTAAGACTGTACGAAAACTAGCCCTGAAGATATGAATCTTACTGAATTCGCGATTAATAAAAACCGAATTACGTTTACCCTGCTGGCCGTGATTATACTCATGGGGCTGGTGATGTTTCAGGGGCTGCCGCGCGACAGTATGCCCCCCTATACAGTTAGGGTAGCAACAGTGGTTTCTGAGTTTCCGGGGGCCAGCCCTGAAAGGGTAGAACAGCTGGTTACAGATAAAATTGAAAAGGTGGCCCAGGAGCTGCCCGAATTGAAAGAGGTGGCCAGCACCTCGCGCTCGGGCCTCTCGGTGGTATCAGTTACGCTGGTTGACGAGGTGACCCCAGACAAAATGCAGGCCGTTTGGGACCGCCTGCGCCGCAAGCTGAACGGACTGAACGGCCTGCCTGAAGGAGTGAAACCCCGCCTGAACGACGATG
>CAZXTW010000515.1:0-5111 GCA_964643525.1 uncultured Roseivirgaceae bacterium | reverse complement strand
AAGTTGCCTATTGCTATTATGCAACTTGCCTAATATTAATAGGCAAATTGCATAATAACATACTGCTTATTGCCTATTGTTGTGATGCAAGTTGCCTATTGTCAAACTGCAATAAGCATATTGTCAATAGGCTTATTGCCTATTGCTGATGCCTGCCAAAATTTGGCTGAATAGCCCCTGAGTATAGTCAAACGAGGTAAGGCATGCATAACGGAAGTTAAGCCCTTTTTCAGGTGGTTGTAAAGGGTTTTGGCATGTTTTTTTGTGCTGGTAGCTTTTTAAAAACAGGTAAACCCTGTTAGGCACCCTACAGTATGGGTTATGTTAGCTATATTAGGCTTTTGGAATAACGATGATCAAGAGCTGGCTACAGCCTACTGAATAGAATGGAACAAGTACCTTGTGAAAAATGTGAAGGCACCGGCCTGTTGCCCTGTACCG
Organism: uncultured Roseivirgaceae bacterium; assembly: GCA_964643525.1. GTDB lineage: Bacteria > Bacteroidota > Bacteroidia > Cytophagales > Cyclobacteriaceae > CAZXTW01. The sequence goes on along the minus strand of CAZXTW010000515.1, from coordinate 4,670 downwards.
GCTGCCTGACCCGGGGCGAAATTTTATGCGGCGTATGTGACGGTGCCGGGCAAAAAATGGGTGTGATGTGTGAAATATGCCAGGGGCAGGGCTGGGCGCCATGCCCCCTTTGCCATGAAACGACTGAAATGCCCTGCCCGGTGTGCCAGGGCAGTGGTGCGGTAACAGTGGCAGAGTATTGAAGTGAGTAGCTGCCCAAGCAGCCGCAGCCTAGTCGGGCTGGCCGCCGGGCTCATCACGGTAAATTTCAAACTCAACGCGGCGGTTCAGGCTTGATTCATTGGCCGTAGCCTCTTCTACCAGGGGCTGGGTATCACCATAACCTACTGCCATAACACGCTCAGCATCTACAGAGCCAAAGTATATAATGTACTCTTTAATGGCATCGGCCCGGCGTTGTGACAGGTCAAGGTTCATCTCGGCTGCGCCAAATGAATCAGTATGGCCAGAAATGCGCAGCTTAAACTCTGGGTTATCCAGCAAAAAGTTCACCACCTTATTCAGGTCGCCATACATAGAGGGCAGCAGGTCGGCCTTGTTCACCTCAAACTCAATGCTTTCAAACTTGAGCTTGCTGGCAATGTGTTCAGTTTTGCGCTCCAGGTTCAGGTCGCCATCCATATAAAAAATCTCTTCCATCCTGAAAAACTCCTCGCCCTGTAGTATTAACAGGTAATTGTTGCGGTTAATGAGGTCAAACTCAAAGGTGCCGTCGGGCCGCAAAAACTTGGGGGCTACCTCAATGCCATTGTCCAGGTCAATAATGCTTACGATGCCCCGAAAGGGCTCATCAGTAGCAATGTCACTGAGCGAGCCTGTCAGGGTTACGCTGGCATTGGGCTGGGCGGCCATGGGCAGGGGGAAGGAGTACAGGTCAAGCTGGCTCATGCCCTGCTCTGTACTTCGGGCATAGTACAGGTCTTTGGCCTGGGCATCAATGGTAAAGTAATACTCACTGCCCGAGCCGTTAATGAGGGGGCCAATGTTTTTGGGTTCATCCCAAAAGCCCTCGGTAATTTGGGTTTTGTAAATGTCAAACTCACCAAAGTTAAGCAGCTGGCCGTTAGAGCTGAAGTACAACGAGTTGTACACGGGGTGGAAGTAAGGGCTCACGTCATTGGCCTTGGTGTTGATTACGGGGCCAATGTTGCGGGCAGGGCCAAAGCCGCCGCCCTGCCTGATGGCATAATAAATGTCAGACAGGCCAAAGCCGCCAATGCGGTCAGAGGCAAAGAACAGGGTATCGCCCGAGTGAGAGAGGGCGGGGTGGCTGTCCCACGAGGGGCTGTTGATGTTGGGCCCCAGGTTGCGCACCTGGCCCCAGGTACTATCTGCCTGGAGGGTGGCCATGTACAGGTCGCAGCTGCCGTACCCATCTGGCGAGAGGCACCGGCTAAATACAATAACCTGGCCATTGGTGCTGAGGCAGGCCGAGCCCTCGTTGTAACGGGTGTTGATGGCCTTAAGGTTTTGCGCTTCAGACCACACCCCATCAGCATAGGTAGAGATGAACAGATCTTCATTGCGCTTGCGGTTCAGGTTGGTGCCGGCAGCCACATTGCGCCCCGAGGTAATGAGCAGCGTTTTACCATCAGCATGCAGGGTGGGGCCATAGTCTGCCGCATCACTATTAATATTAGTGCCCATATTGAGCAGCACGCCCCGGGGCGGCCGCAGCGTATCTACCTCTTTGCGGTACTCTACCAGCTCATAATAATAGTCAAGGGGCACGTAGGTGTGGTTGTCGTTCTGGGCCAGCGAGTCATAATAGAGTTCTACCTTGCGGATGTCAAAATCATTGCGGTAGTGTTTGAGCACCAGGCGGTACAGAAACTTGGCGTCGTTCAGGTTGCCGTACAACTCTGTCAATTTAGCATACCGCCACAGCAGGTAGGTGTCGCGGTAAAAATTATCAATGCCAAAGTTGGCAATATAAGTACGCAGTTTGGGGTAGAGGGCCTCCCAGTCTTTGGCCTTGTCAAGCTTCAGAATAGTGGCCAGGTCTGACTTATTTTTGTAATAAGGTATTTTGTTTACGTTTTTAAACTGGTAAACTTTAACCCTTGGCACATCTTGCCGGGACGTGTTTTGTTTGCGTTTTCGGGGCTTACGGCCCTTTTTTTGGGCCAGGGCTGGCCCCCCTGCCAATGTGGCCAGGGTTAACATCAATACCAAAAACAGCCTGGTACTATCACTAAATAATTTCAAACCTGTATTCACCTTTGGTTGCCTTAAGTACTAACGTGCGTATAAAGATGCAATTTTGCAATTAAGCAAATATAATGTTTTTGTTTTTTTGGCACAGGGCTTGCCATTGCTATGGCGGATTATTTTTCCTATCATTAATCACAAATATGTGCCAACATGGCATATGTGGCCAAACTAAAACAAGTAATAGCCAAATGTTTGACAGTATTTTGTTTTCAGAGCTATCGGCAGAAGGTTCGGACGAGATTATACAATTGATTGCAACGGATGATAGCGATGACCTGCTGCCAGAAGATTATCCTAAAGAGCTGTCAATACTACCTATAAAGAATACGGTGCTTTTTCCTGGCGTAGTGATACCCATTACGGTAGGGCGGCAAAAGTCAATTAAGCTGGTAAAAGATGCCTATGCCAGTGATAAGATTATAGGTGTAACTGCCCAGAAGTTAAATAAGGCAGAAGACCCCGGCTGGAGTGATGTATATAAGGTGGGCACGATTGCGCGCATTATCAGGATGTTGCAGCTGCCCGATGGCAATACCACCATTATTATACAGGGCAAGAAGCGCTTTCAGATGACCAGCATTTTGCAGGACGAGCCCTATATGAAGGCGGCCATTGAGCTGAAGGAAGAGACGTTTCCTGAGCAGCCCAATAAAGAGCACCACGCCCTGATTGAATCATTGAAAGATGCTGCCAGTAAGATTTTACGGCTGAACCCTGACATACCGCAGGAGGCACAGATAGCCCTTGATAATATTGAGAGCACCAGTTTTTTGACGCACTTTCTCTCGTCAAACATCAATGCCGAAGTGGCCGATAAGCAGCGCCTGCTGGAGATTGATGACGGCATTGAGCGGGCTACGGTGCTGCTGGAGTACCTGATGAAGGACATACAGATGCTGGAGATTAAGGCCGAGATACATAATAAGGTGAACTCTGACATTGACCAGCAGCAGCGTGATTATTACCTGCGGCAGCAGATACGCGTGCTGCAGGACGAGCTGGGCTATGAGGGCCCCGATAAGGATCTGGAAGATTTGCGCATGCGCGGGGCCAAGAAGGACTGGCCGGCAGAGGTGTATAAGCATTTTACCAAAGAGCTGGATAAGCTGAGCCGGATGAACCCCAGCGCGGCCGACTACCCAGTGGCCATGAATTATGCCGAATTGCTGGTAGACCTGCCCTGGAATGAGTTTACGCAGGATATTTTTGACCTGGGCCGGGCCAAGAAGATTCTGGATAAAGACCATTACGGGCTGGAAAAGGTGAAGGAGCGCGTGATTGAGTACCTGGCCGTGCTGAAGCTGAAGCAGGATATGAAAGGGCCTATTTTGTGCCTGTATGGCCCGCCCGGTGTGGGCAAAACCTCGCTGGGCAAGTCAATTGCCAAGGCACTGGGGCGCAAGTATGTCAGAATGTCATTAGGCGGGGTGCACGATGAAGCCGAGGTGCGTGGCCACCGCAAAACGTATATCGGGGCCATGCCCGGCAAGATTATCAGCAACCTGAAAAAGGTGGAAACGTCAAACCCGGTGTTTGTGCTGGATGAGATTGATAAGCTGACCTCTGACATGCGGGGCGACCCCCAGTCGGCCCTGCTGGAGGTGCTTGACCCCGAGCAGAACAGTGCTTTTGTTGATAATTACCTGGAGGTAGATTATGACCTGAGCAAGGTGCTGTTTATTGCCACAGCCAATAGCCTGGATACGATACACCCAGCCCTGCGCGACAGGATGGAGATTATAGAGGTGACAGGTTATACACGTGAAGAGAAGCTGGAAATTGCCAAGCAGCACCTGGTGCCCAAGCAGCGCAAAGAGCACGGCATGAAGGCCACCGACGTGCGCTTTACGGATAAGGGCATTGAGAAGATTATTACGGGCTATACGCGTGAGAGTGGTGTGCGTAACCTGGAGCGGCTGATAGGCTCAGTGATACGCAAGGTGGCCAAGTCAATTGCGCTGGAAGAGGAGTACGCTAAGAGCATGAAGCCCAAAGAGGTGGTGAGCTTGCTGGGTACAGAAAAGTTTGACAACGAGATTTACCAGGATAATGAGTATGCCGGTGTGGTAACGGGCCTTGCCTGGACGCAGGTGGGCGGCGAGATTTTGTTTGTTGAGTCAAGCCTGAGCAAGGGCAAGGGCAAGCTGACGCTTTCTGGCCAGCTGGGCGATGTGATGAAGGAATCTGCCATGGCGGCGCTGTCATACCTGAAGTCAAAGTCAGAGCAGATGGGCATTGACCACCGGGTGTTTGAGCATTATGACCTGCACATACATATACCTGCCGGTGCGGTGCCTAAAGATGGCCCCAGCGCAGGCATTACGCTGTTTACTTCGCTGGCCTCAGTGTATACGCAACGCATGGTACGCAACCGCATTGCCATGAGCGGCGAGATTACGCTGCGCCCACAGGCAGTACCTTGCCGCGCAGCGTAATCTCGCCGCTCATGGTACGCA
>CAZXTW010000514.1:0-5112 GCA_964643525.1 uncultured Roseivirgaceae bacterium | reverse complement strand
AGGCCGCCCAACGCCTGCTGGCCACCCGCCCCACTGCCGTAAACCTGCGCTGGGCTATTGAAACACAACAGCAGGCGGCAGCGGCACACCCCAACCCAACGCCACAGGCCCTGACGCAAGTGGCCCTGCAAACAGCCAACGAGATTGCCGATAAAGATGTAGACTGGAGCCGCCGCATAGGGCAGTATGGTTGTGCATTGATTGAAGCCATTGCCCGGCAAAAGCCAGGGCAGCCGGTGCATGTGTTAACGCACTGCAATGCGGGCTGGCTGGCCTATATTGACCGGGGCACCGCCACCGCCCCTATTTATGCTGCCCACGATGCCGGCCTGCCCATACATGTGTGGGTAGATGAAACGCGCCCCCGCAACCAGGGTGCCGCCCTAACGGCGTGGGAGCTGCAGCAGTATGGCGTGCCCCATACTGTTATTGCTGATAATACCGGTGGCCACCTGATGCAGCACGGCCTGGTAGATATGGTGATAACCGGCAGCGACCGCACCACCCGCAGCGGCGATGTAGCCAATAAAATTGGCACTTATTTAAAAGCACTGGCTGCCCATGACAATGGGGTGCCCTTTTATGCCGCCCTGCCCTCAAGCACGATTGACTGGGGCATTACAGACGGCATTGCCGAAATACCCATTGAGCAGCGCAGCGACGCCGAGGTGAAGTATATACAGGGGCGCACCCGCAATGGACAGGTAACCGAGGTGCTGTTGACCCCTGAAGCAAGCCCGGCCGCCAATTATGCGTTTGATGTAACCCCCGCCCGCCTGGTTACGGGTATTATTACCGAGCGTGGTGTAGTGGCCCCCAATGAGGCAGCTATTGCCGATATGTTTCCTGACCTAGCCGGGCAATGATGATTGACGAAGGCTATATTAAGTATAATATACACTGGCAGCAGGGCCCGGCCCTGCCAGCGGACACGTTGGCACCACTGATGGCCATGCGGCAGCAGCTGTATGCCCTGAAGCTTATTGGGGCTTACCCTGATGGCATAGGGTATGGCAATATAAGTATGAGGCACCAAGTGGGTACTTTTGTGGTAAGCGGTACCGCCACGGGTGGGTTTGCTACTTCTACACCCAACCATTATACGGTGGTAACGGCCTATGATTTGGCAGCCAACAGCCTGCATTGCCAGGGGCCGGTCAAGGCCTCGTCAGAATCGCTCACACATGCTGCCCTGTATGCCTGTAGCCCTGCTATTGGGGCTGTAATACATGTGCACCACCGCCAGCTGTGGCAAGCCCTTTTGCATACTGTGCCTACCACACCAGCTACGGTGGCCTATGGCACCCCTGCTATGGCCCTGGCTATGGCCCAATTGTATGGGCAAGGGCCCCTGGCCCAGCAAGGTATTTTGGCCATGGCAGGCCATGAAGAGGGTATTATTACGTTTGGCCAGGACCTGGGCCAGGCTTTTGAGCGGCTCATGGCGTTTTTTTTACCCTACAAGTAACCTTATTTTTGGCAGCCAGGCTTTGTTGTACGTAAGGCATTTTGTACCTTGTACCATACAATTGCCGTGCCTATAGCCATGCATACCACTTTAGCCAATAGCGACAGCCAACATACCCAGGCCAGCACCCGCCAGTCGGTAAACCACCATTACCAGGGTGCCACCAACAACCTGTTTGTTGACAACCGCCCTGAGTTTAAGGCCCTGGGCAATATTCAGCGCATGGCCGATAACAGTGAACGTAATGCCGTGCAGCGTAAGGCCATGCATGTGGTGCAGCGCAATAACACAGGCATGCCTAACAATATAAAAGCAGGCCTTGAGCGCATGTCAGGGCAGGATCTTTCTGATGTAAAGGTACATTACAACTCTAGCGAGCCTTCAAAAATTGGTGCCCATGCCTATACCCAGGGTTCTAATATTTATGTGGCCCCCGGCCAGAACAAGCATGTGGCCCACGAGGGCTGGCATGCTGTGCAACAAAAACAGGGCCGCGTAAAACCAACCGGCAGTGTGGGCGGCAAGCCCCTGAACGACAGCCCTAAGCTTGAACGAGAAGCCGACGTGATGGGGGCCAAAGCTGCCTCGCTGGGCAATTCACTGGTAGATTAACCACCACCATTCATGGTTCATAAAATTGATGTAGCCCAAAAGTACCAGCAGTTTAACGACTACTGGAACCCACGCATTGTAGGGCAGGTAAACCAACAGGAAATACGCATTGCCAAAATTAAAGGCGCATTTGACTGGCACCAGCATGATACTACCGATGAGCTGTTTCTGGTTACCCAAGGCACATTATTGATGGATTTTAGAGACCACACCGAAACGGTGCATACTGGTGAGCTGATTGTAGTACCCAAAGGTATAGAGCACCGCCCCCGCACGCTTAACGATGAAGAGGTGCATATTTTAATGATAGAAGCCTCTGGCACGTTAAATACCGGCAATGTGGTAAGTGAAAAAACACGCAATACACTAGAGCATATTTAAGCTAATGCCCCCTGGTACTTTTTAGCTATTTGCCCTGGCCTGTAGGCCAGACTACACCAATTGCCCACCCCACACCTTTCTTTTACAGTAAACTGGCCTATATTTAAAGCTTTACCAATGAAGTTGTATTGCGCATGACCAAGTATTTATTATACGCCATGGCTGCTATTTGTGGCTGTGCCCTGTTTACCCAATGTGGCACTACAAACCCGGAAAACGACGAACAATATACCCTGCTTATTAGCCAGCTTGACCTGATGCGGTACGACAAACAAGAGCGGCTGCAAAATATGGTAGAGTTTACCGGTATGACTGAGCAAGGGCAGGCAGCATCAGAGCAGGCCGAAACTTTTATGGCCCTGACCGAGCAGGTGTATCAAAGTGTAAGCAACGGCACCCCCGATGCCCTGCCCAACCTGTTGGGGCAGGTAAAGGCCCACCTTGAAGCTGACGAAAGCTATATGGCCAACAACCGCATTAACCTGCCCGAGGCTGCCAATACCAACCTGGCTACCTTGCGCCTGCGTGTTTTGGCACAAGAGCTGACTTACCTGGACCACCTGCTGACTAGTTATCAGGCACAGTTTTATGTGTTTGATCAGGTAGATTTAACCCTGCAGTCAAACAGCAGCAGCCTGCGCAATGGGCAAACTTACGAAGGTACCCTGGCACTGAAGGCAGGGCTAAGCGGCGTAAAGGGTAATGTATACATTAACCAGTTAGATGGCAGCACCAGGTACCGCAAGTTAGACGGGGTATATGGTTATGATAAACCCTTTACGATACCTGACTTACAACGGGGCAGCTACCACCTGAAGGGCTTTTATGAAACGTCAAGCAATGGCAAAGTCATTAGCATTAATTTTGAAGAAAAGTTTACTGTAAAATAAATATACCTCAATGGGGGCAACAACAACTGGCACAATTTATTACCAAAACGAGCAACAGGAAGCTACCGGCCTTACGGGCGAAACGATACTTGACACCTCGTTGCGGGCAGGTATTAACCATTTGCATGCCTGCGGCGGCCATGCATTGTGCAGCACCTGCCGCATTATTGTAGACGAAGGCACAGAAAACCTGCAACCACCTACGGCGGAAGAGCAAGCCATGGCCGATAAGATGGGCTTTACTGATCAAATACGGCTGGCCTGCCAGACGCATATTAATGGCCCAATTTCAATCAGGCGCCCGGTGGTTGATGAGGTTGACCTTAGTATTATTTCACAGGATGTGCGCAAGTCACAAAGTATAGGCAGTGAAAAGTGCATTACCGCCCTGTTTACTGATATTATTGGCTTTACGGCCTTTACCGAAAATACCCCGCCTTATGACCTGGTGCATATTTTAAACAGGTATTATTTTATGAGCGGTACCGTGATTAAAGCCAATAAGGGGCGCATTATTGATTATTATGGCGATGGCTTTCTGGCCATTTTTGGGCTTGATATGGATGACAGCGACCAGAGCACGAGCCAACATGCGGCCTGTGCCATTCAAGCGGGCCGGGCATTGTACGAGATGCTGCTATCGCTTAACGAATACCTTGAAAGCCTGAAGTACCCGGGGTTTCGCATTAGGGCGGGTGCCCATAGCGGTAAAGCCATAGTAGGCCAGGTAGGCCTGGAAGGCATGAAAAAGTTTGGTGCTTTTGGCGATACGATTAACCTGGCCAGCCGCATTGAACAGGCTGGCAAAACACTGGGCACCAGTTTTTTGGTTTCAGAAGAAACAGGCAATATGGCCAGGCAATCTGGTTTAGATTACCCCACGGGGCGTGATTTTGAGATTGAGGTAAAAGGTAAAACCGGTGCTTACCGCGTAACTGAGGTACTGGTTTGAGCCAGCTTTAACGCTGTTTTAACACCTGCCAGTGCCAGGCTACCCATGATTAACAGCAAACCAAAAGCGGTGGCCAGGCCAAAGTGTTCGCCCACAGCGCCAATGCTAACGGGCCCCACCATAAAGCCGAAAAAGCTAATGGTAGCTACCGAGGCAATGCCCCTGGCCGGGTTTGTGCCAGATGCCTTGGCTGCCTCACTAAATATTACCGGTACAACACACGAGTAGCCAAAGCCTGTAAGGCCAAACCCTGCAATGGCCACCCATGGTATGGGCACCAGCACCAGCACCAGGCCTACCAGTGCTACTGTAATACCATACCTGAGTACTTTCAGGGCACCCAGGCGCTCAGTAACTGCATCACCCATAAAGCGCCCCACGGCCATGGCCAGTGAAAAGGCCGCATACCCCAGGCCAATCAAAAACGGGTTGGCCTTGATGGTAATTTTCAGGTACACGGTGCTCCAGTCGGCAATGGCCCCCTCGCCCAGCATAATGCAAAACCCTACCAGGGCCAACCCCACCAAAGGGCGGCTGGGCAACGCAAAGGGAGGCCCTTCTTCGGCAGTGTCTTCACTTTTTAGTTTATACAGGTTTGGCAGCACCCACAACATGTTGGCCACAAACAGCCCTCCAATTACCAGGGCAGCATGTGCCAGCATTGCCCAACCCCAACCAATGAGCAGGCTGCCAATGCCGGCACCTATCATGCCACCAAGGCTAAAAAAGCCATGGGCGGTGCTCATTATGCGTTGGCCTATGTTGCTTTCAACAATGGTTACAAGGGCATTCATTGAAACATCCATCAG
>CAZXTW010000513.1:0-5121 GCA_964643525.1 uncultured Roseivirgaceae bacterium | reverse complement strand
CCCCACCGCCCAGGCTACCTTTACCGTACAGGCAGGCCAGGCTTCTGACTACCTGCTGGTAACCCCGCAACCTAATGACATCATATACGCCGGCCAGACTATTGAGGTAAACTGGTACACCAACCAGGCCTTTACCAGTGCTGACCTGAACATAACCACCAACCAGGGCACCAACGTAACCCCTATGGGCAACCTGGCTTACCAGCCAGCTAAAAATGCTGACCATAGCTTTACCTGGTCTATATACAACAACTTTACTTTAAGTAATGTGGCTGCCAACCTTGAGATTACAGCCAACAACAATGTACCTGCCATTAACATACCCGTAACTGTAAAGGCACCCAGCATTCAGTTTTTACCGCTTGGCGCAAACAATGTACAGGCAGGCGAAACCTTACACATACAATGGCAAACAGAAGGATTCAGTACTGCTGACCAGGTACATTTATATTATAGTACTGATAACCTCAATACCCGCCAGTTATTTGCCACCGTTGATAACACTGGTGAATACTTCTGGAAGGTACCCGGCCTGCCCAACTCATCTAATTACATGCTGGCTGCATCGGTACAGGGCTTTGCCCCCGTGGTGGGCACTCCGGCATTCAGCATACAATCGGTAGATGTACCCGGTAACTACGCTGCTATTGCCCTGCCCATTGCCCAGCTGCCCTTTACCGGCACAGGCAACACAGCCGGGTTTACCAGTAACTTTCCCACCACCCAGGACCAAAGCCAGCCAGGGGCCGACGTATACTATCAGTTTACTACGCCCACCTGTTTAGATGAGCTTACTGCTACCCTTACCGTAGCCGATGGCACCTTTGGCTGCCTGCGCATTGTAGATGTATGGGGCAACACCAGGGGCAGGTTTTGCAGCAACTCAACTGCTATTACTATGAAGGGCCTGCGTGGCAATGAAACCTACTATGCCGTGTTTGACGGTGCTACTGATGGCATTGACTATACATTTACCATAGATGCCACTACGGTTAGTGTTGAAGGATACACCAAGGCCCCGGTACTAGTAAAAGCATGTAATGACCAGGCCCAGTTAGATGCCGGTGTGGCCTATGCTGATGCCTACAAATGGTACAGTATTGCGGCCGATGGCGCCATTACTTTATTGCCCAACCAAACCGCACAAACCCTGAGCGTTACTGAAGAAGGTACCTACCAGGTACTGGTTGAAAACAGCCGTGGCTGTAGCACCAACCGTTACCAGGTAACCTTTAATAATGAGGCCGATACTGTGCTGGCAGTAAACCTACAGTACAACGGCACCCCCTTCAGGGTAGATGTTGACTGGATCAAAACAGCCCAAAACCCTGAATGGTACAAAACAGACAACGGGCAGGTGGTGACCATCACCCCAGCGGCAGATAACATCTATGGTTATGACATCAATGCCATTGGTAACTACCAGGCCCGCTTCTTTGCTGGCAACCAATGTGCAGCCATTGCTTACCAGGTTGAAAATATTGACGTAGCCCTGGCTTTAGACCCTGAAAAGATATTTGAAACACGCCAGGTGCCCTTTTTAAACAGCCCGGCCCTGCCAGTTACCATTGATGTGACACAAGGCAACGCCAACGAGCCGGTGACCTATTTATGGAACAACGGGCTCACCACACCCGCACGTACCTTTGCGCAAACGACCGATTTTGCCGGGGCCTATGTAGACTTTACGCAGCCGCAACTGGGCAGTAAGCGCATTTACGTTCAAAACATAGCCCCTGAAGTACTTGATAACGTTACCCTGTACAACTGTAGCGGCACCGGTTTTACCCTTGATGGCAGTGAAGGCTTGCGCACTGATATTACGGCCAGCTATTACTGGGCTGATAATGGCCTGACCACGCCGGTACGTACGGTTACCACAGCAGGCAGCTATCTGCTGTACATAGCTACACCCCAGGGTGTTTTTGAACGCACCTACATTACGGTAGATGGCCCCCAGGAAATTACAGCACTTACTGAGGTGGGCTTTGACGATAGCCCCGTTACATTAGATTTTCTTGAGCGCTTTGGCCTTGATGCGGCAGATAACCCTGTGTTTGAACTGCAAGATGCCCAGTACAACCCAATAGGGCAGGGGCAGGTACAAACCATTAGCAGTGCAGGCACCTATTATGTGCAGGTAAGCACTGATGCCACCTGCCAGCGCTACCCTGTACTGGTACGCGCGGGCCACAATGGGCTGCGCACAGCTACGCTCAACCTGTGTACCGGGCAGGCCTTTACACTGGATGTGGTGACCTGGAAGGAGCAGTTTACTGCCAACGCAGAGGTTATTTGGCGCGATGCCGATACCCGAGAGGTGCTGGCGCAGGGTACTGATGAGGCCTACAGTGGTGTATTTACACAATACAGGCGCATAGAAGCTGTGATGACCTCGCCCTTGTGGGGGTATGTATCAGGCGTATTTGAGCTGCTTGCCGGCCCTGAGGCCTTAGACACACTTGACCGCTATTTGTGGAACGGCGAAGTAACGCTTGATGCTACCAGAATTTACAGCGAGATTAGCAGCGAAGCAGCTACCCCCAATGCCTATACCTGGAGCGGCGGCCAGCCCATTGCAGAAGGCTTTGTAAAAGCCACTACCCCAGGCGTGGTGAATGTAGAAATTGCCATGGACTTTGGTTGCTTTCTGCAACCCTATAATGTGTTAGAAGCGGGTGGTGGTATATTAGCTTCTGACCCGCTACAACTCAGGGCATTTCATGTAACTGCCGGTGGTGGCGGTGCTGGTGCTGCTGTAGACCCGACTGTTGATGCCAACAACATTAACGCCACTGTTGAGCTAAACCTGGCTTCCTTTCCTGATTACACCATGTACTTTGGCTTTAACGTAGCCAGTGACATCATCAGGCTGGCCAACTTTAACTTTTACGGCCCTTATTACGACTTAGAGGCCACCATCAGAAAAGCTGGTACTTTTGAGGCAGTACATACTTTAAACAGCCTGGGCGGTACGGCATCGCTTAATGATGTGCTACTTAGTCCGGGCGATTATATAGTTGAAGTGACCCTGCCCGCAGAATACCTGGGTGCCATGCAACCTGGGCAGCACAAAAAAGAAGGCATTGACGCCCTGCTGCCTGATGTAAACGGTTTGTATGCCGCAGCCAGCAATGTGTTTAAGCCATTAAGCCTGTCACAAGGCCCGGCTGATGTGCCTTTTACCATTACAGCCAACCTTGAGCCATTACCACAAAGCATAGTGCCTGCACGTTTTAGCCAATGTGGCGAGGGGCAACTCATTACCATTGGCAGCACCATTAATGCTGCTGAGTATGGCTTTACCTACAACTGGCGGGTTGAAAAAGACGGTGCCGTGGTAGAAGGGCCCGTACAGGCAGAGCGTTTCACCACAGCCAACTATGGCAAAGTAGTGCTTGCCGTGAGCCACCCTGAGTTTACCCAGACCTCTGAGGTGCCCACCTTTATTTTGCCAGCAGTGCCTACAGCAGCTGTTAGCGTGGTAGAAACAGACGTGATACCAGAAGGCAAGGCAGGCCTGTTTATTTTGCCTGAGCAAAACACGGCCATTACAGAGGTGCAATGGTACAGAAGCCAAAATGCAACTGCACCGACTGAAGCATGGCAGTTAATAGGCAATACCACCAGCCTTACCCGGTCAATCCGGTTCAATACACCAGGCACCTGGTATGTAACCGCCCGCACCGTGTTAGATGGCTGCGCGCAGCCACAGCCGTTTCCGGCAAAGCCTTTACAAATAACTGTTAGCGCTAATGCCGGCAGTACTGACAATGACAATGACCCCAACAACAACTGTGTTATTGATTGCGGCGGTGGCGGTGGTGACAACCCCTATGACCCCAACAACAATGGCAACGGCAACGCGGTTGATGGCTGTGTAGACGGCAGCCTGTTTGAAAAGCTGGCCTTTGAATGCTTCTGGGCCCGGCCCAACCGTTTGCCTCGCATAGGCAGCAGTAGCAGTGGTGGCCCTGGCGGTTCTGGCGGCCCTGGTGGTGCAGGCGGCTCAGGTGGCCCACCCCCACCCCCTGGTGGCATTACCGGCGGCTGCTCTGACGATGTAAACCTCATCATGCGCCCCACCGTGTTTGGCTGCGACCGCCTTGACCCCAACTTTAGCAACAACTGCCGCCTGGCAGATACTGAGGCCAGTGTCACCTTTCAGGCACAGCAGGAAAAAGCCTGGATAGGCAACCGCGAAATCCTGTTCAGAACAGAGGAAGAAGATTTGACCATTGCTGATATGGTGCAGTTTGCCAATAACGTACCGTTAGATAGAATTGAGTATTACATTAAAAGTGAAGACTTTACTGAGCCCGGCATAGTACGCATTGGGCAGCCTACGGCTAAACTGAGCACCGTTTGCCCGGTATCATTCGTGATGCCCATGTACCAGTGCCAGCTTGAAAGTGGTTTAGAAGCCTTTACCCCCAACTACTTTATGTTGCGCCAGCTGGAGTGTACCGACGGGCAAGAAGAGGCCATTATTAAAACGGGCACGGCTACCTACCAGTGTAACAACTGTTACCGGTTAACCTGCGAACGGCCTGAGTCTGAAGGGCGCGTATGGATGGAAGATGTCAACGTGGTTGAAGCAGCCAATGAGTTTACTTTTATTATGAACGCAGGCAACGCAACCGGCAACGGCATGGCCTTTGTGCTGGCAGCAGCCCCCAACACCACCTTTGCCGAAACCAAGGGCCACCCCGGCTATGCAGGCATTGGCCAAAGCCTGGTGGTAGAGTTTGACCTGGCCCAGAATACTACCGATGCTGACCCTGCCTTTGCACACATAGCCCTGATGAAAAACGGCAGCACCGTGCATGGCAGCCCCAATGAGCTGGTGGCCCCTGTGCAGCTAAGTGTGGCCGCAGGCCAGCAGTATGAAGTAACCGTAAGGCTGCTACACAATGTAAACGCAGCCACCGGCACAGACCCCACTACGGTAGAAGTGCTGGTTGACGGCACCGTGGTCATGACCAAAACGCTGGATATTGAAGCCATTGTAGGTGGCCAGACCGCAGTATGGGGCATAACCGGTGCTTCAGGCCACCTACAATGGCTTCAATATCCAGCGTTTTGGTCATGACCACAACGCTGGATATTGAAGCCATTGTA
>CAZXTW010000512.1:0-5126 GCA_964643525.1 uncultured Roseivirgaceae bacterium | reverse complement strand
GTATTTCTTCAGTCTTTACATCTTCCATCACAAAGTTGCGGAACACAAACATGGCTTCAATCAAATCACCATTGGTGGTGCCGTTTTTAGCCAGCTCACTCACAATATCAGTCAGGTCATATACCTGGTTGGCCATTGATTTAACCAGTTGGTCGTGCATGGCCTTGGCAAAATCAGCAAAGGTGGTATTGGTATTGAGCTTATGCCTGATGGGCAGGGTTTTAACAAACATGCCTATGGTGGGGCTCATCTCATCCTGCAAGCGGCCGGCGGTGTTGATGCCAATCACCAGGTCGTCCTGCCCGGTAAGGCGTGTTAAGAACAACTGATAAACGGCATGCAGTATTGACGATGTGGTAATGCCTTTTTGGCTGGCAGCCAGGTCAAGTACAGGCTGCACCTTGTCGCGGCTAATCTGGAATTTTATGTGGCCGCCCTTATCAGCCGCCAACTGGCTGGCCTCTGCTTTTTGGGCCAGGCCCAGGCGGGGCACATTGCCCTCAAAGCTGCTTAGCCAATACTGGCGGTGGCCAATGTATTGGTCGGTTTGCTTGTAGGTGGCCTCCCACTCGGCAAAGTCTTTGTACTGCAATTGCAGGGCCGGTAACTGCTGGCCGTTGTACAGCTTCAGGAAGTCAGCAAACAGCAGCGTTTGAGAAATGCCATCGCACACAATGTGGTGGATGTCAAATACAATGTATTGGCTATCAGCCACAGTAATGATGCCGCATCTGAACAGGGGTGCCTGGCTCAGGTCAAACGGGCGCACAAAGGCTTTCATTGCCTCATCAAGGCCTTCAGCTGTGGTTTCAATGTATTCTACAACTGGTTGGGCAGCCGCTTCAATAACCTGCTTTACAGTACCATCTGCATTGACAAAGCGGGTGCGCAGGGCCTCGTGCCGCTGGGCCAGCTGTTGCAGGGTGTTTTCAAGGCGGGCATGGTCAACCCCACCAATAATTTGCCAGGCCAAAGGTATGTTAAAGGCCGTGCTGTTTTTGTTTACCTCATAGTTGTAGTAAACCCGCTCTTGCGCGCTTGAAAGCGCATAACCTTCAGGCTTATTATCAGCCTTTTTAATCACCAGGCTCAAGTCTACATTCAGCCTGTCAACCAGGGCGGCCTGCTTTTGCACAGTCAGGTTATTGAAAAACTCTGCCAGGGGCACACGTACGTTAAACTGGTTGTAAATCATGCCAATCAAGCGCATAATTTTTAATGAGTTGCCGCCCAGGGTCTGAAAGTTCTCTGCCACAGATATTGGCTTGTCGTTACCCAGTAGCGTGGCCCACATATCCAGTATGCGCTGCTCAGTTTCAGTAGCGGGGGCTACAACGGCCTGGCTGTCTTTCTGGGCAAGCAGTTGGGCATAATCAATTTTACCGTTGGTTAATGTAGGGAAGGTACTAACCACGTAAGTGCCTGCGGGCACCATATAATCAGGCAGGTTGGCCTTCAGGTGTTGCACTACCTGCTGGTCAAGGCCTGCCAGGTCTTGATAAACGGTGGCAGCCTGCACAAAGGCATATACGGTGGCCCCGTCAGTACCTTCTTCAATGGTAACAGCGGCAGCCTGCACCAGCTCGCTCTGGGTCAGTACGCTCTCAATCTCATCCAGCTCAACCCTAATGCCGTTTAGCTTTACCTGGCGGTCTTCACGGCCCAGCAGGTCAATGGCACCACCAGCCAGGCGGCGGGCCTTATCACCAGTTTTAAAGGCACGTACACGGCCCAGCGTTTCTGTTTCAACCTCTACAAACTTCTCTGCATTCAGGGCCTCATTGTTTACATAGCCTTTGGTTAAGTAAGGGGTGGCAATGTACAGGTCACCTTTGATTAGCTTTTTGCAGGGCTTTCTGTCTTTATTCAGTACCAGCAGCTCAGTATCTGCAATGGGCTGGCCAATGCTTATTTTGTTTTGCTGGGCATCGGCAGGTTGTATGGGGTAGTACGCGCGTACCATAGTACTTTCTGTGGCCCCGTACAGGTTTACCAGCTGGGCCCTGTTACCAATTACATTGTACCAGTTTACCAGCTGGGTGGGTACAATTTTCTCGCCACTAAGCAGCACATATTTCAGTGCGGCATAGTCGTTGGCGGCAATGCGCTCATGGTTAATTTGCCTGAACAGGCTGGGCACACAGTGAATGAGGTTAATCTGCTTTTTATTGAGCCAGGCCGAAAGCTTATCGGCCGTCAGAAAGTCTTCATCAGCCGGGGGCACACAAATGGTACCACCACACAGCAGGGGCACAAATACATCACGCAAATAGGCATCAAAATAAGGGCTTACCAGCTGGCTGGTGCGGTAGGTGCTATCCAGGTTAAAGGTGCTGATTTCCCACTGTAAAAAGTGCAACAGGCTGTTGTTCTGGCCCAGAATGGCTTTGGGTTTACCGGTGCTGCCCGAGGTAAAGTAAACATAAGCACTGTCAGTAGCTTCAAACTGGGGGTACTGCACTTCGGCAGGCTGCTGGCCGGCTTTAATATCTTCAACGTACCAGGTGGTGGCACTGGCAATGGCTTCAGCATGAGGCCCTTTTCTGTAAGCAGTGGTGGTAATGATGTGCTCAAGGCCCAGGTCATTGACCATAGCTGCCAGGCGCCTGGCAGGCAGCTTGCCGTTCAGGGGCACTATGGTGCAACGGGCGTTCAGGGTACCAATCAAGGTGCAGATCAAATCGGCCGAGTCGTCAATCAAGACCCCCATCAGGGTTTCTTTTTCAAGCCCGGCGGCCAGTAAGGTGGCCGTTACCTGGTTGGCCTGTGCCTGCACATGGGCATAGGTAAGCTGGGCATGCTCGGTTTCAATGGCAGTATTGCCTGCGTATTGCTGCAAACTGTGGTTCAGTGCGTTTTGAAATATCATGGTTGGTTTCTCTTTTTTCCTTGGGCCTTGGGCAATTGGTTATTTAATGGTTAGTTGGCCTGTTATTCACTCAGGGGGGCCACCGCCTGTGTTTTGTAATCGTGTTTTTTGGTGGTGCTGCCTTCAAAGAAGGTATCTAACAAAATGCCGAATGTGATGACGGTAATAAGCACGTCAGTTTCATAAGGGGCATTGACGGTAAAGCCGGGCTGGCTGTAGCGGTTTTTAAGTGCCTCAACTGCATCAGGGTCAAAAAAGCCCTGGCGCTTAATGAGGTCGTAGCTCAGTAGGTCATTAATGTACTCTACATTTTTCTGCAACAGGTAAGGGCTGCCGGGTGCTATGAAGTGAAACTTTTCACGGTCAAGCACACGCTGGGGCACTACCCTGCTGGCCATTTGCCTGATGATGTACTTTTCAGTAAAGTCGTTCAGGCGCATTTCAGTGGGCAGGGTGGCAGCATACTCTACCAGGTCTTTATCCAGAAAGGGGTAGCGCGCTTCTACCGAGTTGGCCATGGCCATGCGGTCGCCATGGTCTGACACCAGGTGGTCTACCAGCCTGATTTTGTAGTCAATGTAAGCGCGTTTGTTCAGGATGTTGCGGTTGGCCACCTTGCTGGGGTCAATCACAAAATGGTTGAGGCAGTTTACCTGGTCAAACGCTTCACGCATGGCTTGTGAATAGAGGGCTTTTTTCTCCTGGTCAAATTCCAGGAAGTTGCGCTCATAGTAAAAGTCGGGGTCGCCCCACAGCTTTTCACGCAGTTCACGTTCGGCAGTAGTGGCCTCGTTCTGGATCAGTTGCAACTGGCGCATTTTATCAAAGCGGTAGCCTACGTACCCGGCAAAGAACTCATCGGCACCCTCGCCAGAGAGAATTACCTTAATGCCGTTGTTGCGTACCTTTTCTGACAGCGACATAGAGGCCGTGTTGTAGGTTTCTTTGATGGGGCACTCGCTGTGGTATACTGAGGCCTGCAGGCGCTCGGTAATGTCACTGAACATGAAAGTTTTCTTGTTCAGCCTGAAGCCGCCCGCCTCTGCCACCATGTCCTGGTAAATAGATTCAGAGTGGGTAGAGTCAATGAAGTCAATCGAGAAGGCCTCTTTGTAGGTATTGGGGGCCATCTGGTGCAGCTTCATGGCAATGGTAGAACTGTCAAGCCCGCCACTGAGGTAAATACCCAATGGCACATCACTGCGCAGCCTGAAGTTGATTGACCGCTCAAACAGCTCGGTAACCTTGTCAAGGTACTGGTTTTCAGGGGTGCCGTCAAGCTCTTGAGGGCCTTCGGGAAACACCAAGTCCCAGTATTCAGTGGTTTTGAGGTTGCCTGCATCATCAAGCAGCAGGTAATGGCCGTTTTCCAGGCTGTGGATGCCGGCAAATAAGGTACGGGGGCTTACCAAACCGGCAAAGGTAAATACCTGGTCTAACCCTACCCTATCAACCTCGCGGGGCACGGCCGGGTGCTCTAATATGGCTTTTACTTCTGAAGCAAAAATAAAGGTGCCATCAACAAAGGTGTAAAACAGGGGTATTACACCAAAGTGGTCGCGGGCACACAGCAGCTGGCGCTTGCGCCTGTCAAACAGGGCAAAAGCAAACTGGCCGTTGAGCTTATTTAAAAACTCAGTGCCGTATTCTTCATACAGGTGCACAATTACCTCTACATCAGTGGCCGTACGAAAGGTATGGCCCTTTTTTTTCAGCTCTTCACGCAGCTCAATGTAGTTGAATATTTCGCCGTTGCAGATCAGCAGCAGCGATTCATCTTCATTGTAAATGGGCTGCATGCCGTTGTCAAGCCCAATAATGCTGAGGCGCGTAAAGCCAAAAGCCAGGTTTTCAGTAACCAGGGTGTCCTGTGCATCAGGACCGCGGTGAAACAGCACATCGTTCATTTTTTTGATGATCTGCCCATCTTCCTGGTTAGCCCGCTGGCCTATTTTTATGAATCCGCAAATTCCGCACATAATCGTGGTTTATCTACTATTATGGCTCCCCATTAAGGAGCCTGGGCCGTGGCCCGTTTTTTATTTTAGAAAAGTTATGAACGTCAATAGTTATGAATTATAAGTTATGATGACCTGCCAACTCACTTTATGTAGTTATGAGTTATGATGATCTGAAAACTCATAATTAATCACTCATAATTCATCATTCTAATACCATCGTCGTTAGGACTACTGTACTATTGTCGTTAGGACTATTGTACCATCGTCGTTAGGACTACTGTACTATTGTCGTTAGG
>CAZXTW010000511.1:0-5147 GCA_964643525.1 uncultured Roseivirgaceae bacterium | reverse complement strand
CACACAGCAGTAGCAGCCAGTAGTGCTTGCGTTCCTGAATGCGCTCTTTAACAAACAACCAATGCGTAAGCCAAAAAAGCAGGGTGGTAGAGCTTACCCTTAGTAATATAAAGCCAAAAGGCTTGATGTAGTCTGGCATTACAAACTTGGCTATGCTGTAGTTAACCCCATAAATGATGCCTACCAGCAATAATGCGCCATGAACGCGGTATTGGTTTTGCATGGCACAAAGCTAAACCAGAATAGGCGGGCTAATGCATATTTCGGGTTAAATTGCCCTTTACAAAGCCCATGTATGATTAAGCACACTACCTGCTCATGTTAACAGATAAAATACCTTTGGCCGAGCGGTTGCGGCCAGCCAGCTTAGACGACCTGGTAGGGCAAAAACACCTGACAGGCCCTGAGGGCATATTACGCCGCACCATTCAAAGTGGCTTAATTCCATCTATGATCTTGTGGGGCCCGCCGGGTGTTGGCAAAACCACCATTGCTAACATCATTGCCAATGAGGTAAAGGCCCCATTTCATACCCTAAGCGCAGTAAGTGCCAGCGTAAAAGATGTACGTGAGGTTATAGGGCGTGCAAAGGGCCTGGTGAAAACGATACTGTTTATTGATGAAATACACCGCTTTAACAAAGCCCAGCAGGATGCCCTGCTGAATGCGGTTGAAAAAGGGGTGATTACCCTGATAGGCGCTACCACTGAAAACCCTTCGTTTGAGGTAAATGCCGCTCTGTTGTCGCGTTGCCAGGTATATACTCTGAAAGCGTTGGAACCTGACGACCTGAAAGAGCTGCTGCAAAAAGCTATTGTTACAGATAAATCTATCAACCAACGTGAGGTTACAATAGATGAATACAATGCCTTGTTTAGCATTTCAGGTGGCGATGCACGCAAACTCCTGAATTTGCTTGAGCTGGTAGTTGATGCTGCGCCAGATGGGCCTGTAATAATTACAGATGCCATGGTTATGGAGGTAGCCCAGCAACGCATTGCCATATATGATAAGAGTGGCGAGCAGCACTATGACATAATTTCTGCCTTTATCAAATCAATCAGGGGCAGTGACCCCAACGCAGGCTTGTACTATTTGGCCCGAATGATAGAAGGTGGAGAAGATGTGAAGTTTATTGCCCGGCGGTTAATTATTCTGGCTTCTGAAGATATTGGGAATGCCAACCCCAATGCCCTGCTGCTGGCCACCAGTACATTTCAGGCTGTAACCATGATTGGCTACCCCGAGGCAGAAATTATTCTAGGCCAGTGTGTTACGTATTTGGCTTGTTCACCCAAAAGCAATGCCAGCTACATGGGCATTAAAAAGGCCCGTAAACTGGTGAAAGAAACTGGCGACTTGCCCGTACCCCTGCCCCTGAGAAATGCCCCTACCCGCTTAATGAAAGACTTAAGCTATGGCAAAGGCTACAAATACGCCCACGATTACCCCAATAACTTTGCAGCGTTTGAGTTCATGCCAGAGCAAATCAAAGACAGCAAACTGTATGACCCTGGTCAAAATAGGCGAGAAGAAGATATGCGCCAGCGCATGCGCCACCTCTGGAAAGCTAAGTATGGGTATTGAGAACGACATTTAGCATAGTTTTACACACATGTCAGCATCTGACTTTACCCTTACTGCGTATCTTTCTATATTCGACTTGTTAACTGATTACTATTTAAGCAAAGCAATACTCTTATGGCCAATATTATTATGCCCAAACCCTGGGATGGTAAGCGAATTACCCCAATTGATGAATCGACCTACTATAACCGCAGGCAACTGATTAAACAACTGGGCCTGGCGGCAGGTGGTTTGTTGGTAGGGCCATATGTATTGAGCGCATGTAACAATGCAGGCAATAATGCCAGCACGGCTAGCAGCTTACAGGGTGAGGGGGGCAGCCCGGTACAAACTGATATTACTTTTAACTTTGAAGGTATGGATAAGCTGTACCCCGCACAAAGAAATGAAAAGTATGTGCTTGACAGGCCCATGACCAAAGAGTATGACGCTACCCACTACAACAACTTTTATGAGTTTATTAGCCCTACTGACAGGAACATATATAATGTATATAAATACATAGGTGATTTTGATACGCGTGACTGGCAGTTTGAAGTGGCCGGACATGTAAAAAATAAGGGCACTTATTATTTAGAAGAGATTATTAAAAAGCTGGGTATTGAAGAGCGTACCTACCGTTTTAGGTGTGTAGAGCGCTGGTCAATGGCTGTACCGTGGACGGGCTTTCCTTTGGCAGCGCTAATTAAGCTGCTTGAGCCTACCAACAAAGCAAAATACGTGCGTATGCAAACGGCCGAAGTACCAAAACAAATGCCGGGTATTAAACACCAGTCGTGGTACCCATGGCCATATTTTGAGGGCCTAAGAATGGACGAGGCTATGAATGAGCTGGCCTTTATTGCTACTGGCATATATGGCAAGCCCCTGCCCAGGCAAAACGGTGCGCCCATGAGGCTGGTGGTGCCCTGGAAGTACGGTTATAAGAACATTAAAAGCATAGTACGGATTGAGTTTTTGAACTATGAGCCAGAAACTTTCTGGCATAAAATTGCACCGCATGAATACCCCTTTATTTCTAATATAGACCCCGATGTGCCGCACCCCCGATGGTCGCAAAAGATAGAGCGGCTAATACCAGATGGCGAGCCTCGGCCAACCTTGAAATATAACGGCTACGGAGAGTATGTGGCCAAGCTATACGAATAAAAAAAGCCCCGCCATATGGCGGGGCTTTTACATGATATACAATAGGTTATATATGTAATGCTCTGTTTTCAGTGGCTGCCAGGCAGGCTTCTTTCATAGCCTCAGTAAATGTAGGGTGTGCGTGTGACATACGCGCCACATCTTCGGCAGAGGCTCGGTACTCCATAGCCACCACCCCTTCGGCAATCATATCAGCTGCGCGTGGGCCAGTAATATGCACACCCAGAATCTCGTCAGTATCTTTATCGGCCAGTACCTTTACCAAGCCGTCAAGATCCATACTGGCGCGTGCCCGGCCAAGGGCTTTGAAAGGAAAAGAGCCTGACTTATAAGCTCTGCCATTTTCTTTCAGTTGCTCTTCAGTATACCCAACACTGGCCACCTCTGGCCAGGTGTATACTACACTGGGTATAAGCAGGTAATTAATATGGGGCTTTTGCCCGGCAAGCTGCTCAGCAACCAGTACACCTTCTTCTTCAGCTTTGTGGGCAAGCATGGCGCCTTTAACCACATCGCCTATGGCATATATATTATCAACTTTGGTCTGTAGGTGCTCGTTCACTTCAATGCGCCCACGCTGGTCAGTAGGTATGCCTACATTTTCAAGGCCTAGGCCCTGGGTATATGCACTGCGGCCAATACTAACCAGGCAATAGTCGCCAGTTAATTCAACCTCCTTGCCTTTTTTATCTTCGGCTTTTACCACTACGCCATCACCAGTGTTAGTTACGGCAGTAACCTTATGTTGCAGCTTAAATTGTATGCCAATCTTTTTTGTGGCACGTTGCAGTTCTTTGCCCATGGTACGGTCCATGGTGGGTATAATACTGTCTAAATACTCTACAACAGTTACTTCGGTGCCCAGCCGCGCATACACTGAGCCTAGCTCCATACCTATAATGCCGCCACCTATTACAATTAGCTTTTTGGGTACTTCCTGCAGCTCTAATGCCTCGGTGCTGGTAATAATTCGTTCTTTATCAATTTGCACAAACGGCAATACCGAAGGTTTTGAGCCTGTAGCTATAATTACCTTTTCAGTGCTTAGCTCAGTAGCTTTACCGGCTTGGTCAGTAACTTTAATGGTATGCGCATCAACAAAACTGCCTACACCGTGGTGCACATCAATCTTGTTTTTATTCATTAAAAAGTCTACACCTTTCACGGTTACATCAACCACCTCGCGCTTGCGCTGTATCATCTGAGGCATATCAACCTCAAGGTCTTTTACTTTAATGCCATGAGTGTTAAAGTGCGCTTTGGCATTATGATAATGTTCTGACGAGTCAAGCAGGGCTTTTGAGGGTATGCAGCCTACGTTTAAACAGGTGCCACCCAGCGTGTTGTACTTTTCAACAATGGCAGTTTTCATACCAAGTTGCGCACAGCGGATGGCCGCCACATAACCACCTGGGCCCGAACCAATAACTATTACATCATATTTCGCCATATACTCTTCTCTTTGGTTGCTTTGGTACTGCCTTACAGACCAGCAGCTATTGTTGTATTAAGCTGCTGGCCCATAAGGCAGTACATATTATATACGCTTTTATTCAACTACAATGGGTAGCCTTATACGCCTAACAACAGGCGGGTGGGGTCTTCCAACAACTCTTTTACCCTTACTAAAAAGCTTACAGACTCGCGCCCGTCAATAATGCGGTGGTCATAGCTCAGGGCCACATACATCACTGGCCTTACCTCTACCTGGCCATTAATGGCTACCGGGCGCTGAACAATATTGTGCATGCCCAGAATGGCCGACTGCGGCGCATTAATAATAGGTGTTGACAGCATAGAGCCAAATACACCCCCATTGGTAATGGTAAACGTGCCACCGGTCATCTCTTCAATGCTTAACTTACCGTCACGCGCTTTTACAGCCAGGCGCTTAATTTCATTTTCGATGCCATCAAAGCTCAGCTGCTCGGCGTTTCTAATCACTGGTACCACCAGGCCACGTGGGGTAGAAACAGCAATTGAACATCGCAGTAGTCATGGTACAGCACCTCATCGCCGTCAATAATTGCGTTTACTGCGGGCCATTCGCGCAAGGCAACACATACGGCCTTGGTAAAGAATGACATAAAGCCCAGGCCTATCTCGTATTTTTCTTTAAACTGGTCCTTATACTTCTTCCTGATATCCATGATGGGCTTCATATCTACCTCATTAAAGGTAGTCAACATGGCAGTTTCATTCTTAACAGCCACCAGCCTGCGTGCAATGGTTTTACGCAGGGTAGTCATTCTTTCTCTGCGTGTATCACGTGCGCCGGCAGGGGCGGGTGCGCTTGGCGGTGCAGCAGCAGGGGTAGCTTTGGCTGGGGCGGCCTTCTGTGCAGCCGCAGCATCGGCTTTAGTAATGCGGCCACCCACACCGGTACCGCTTACCTCTTGTGCGCCAATGCC
>CAZXTW010000510.1:0-5153 GCA_964643525.1 uncultured Roseivirgaceae bacterium | reverse complement strand
CGCTTCTTTACCAACATCTCGCACGAGCTGCGCACGCCCCTTACCCTAATCAGCAGCCCACTTGATGTCATTGCAAAACAATATGCCGGTACATTTCCTGATGCGGTAAAGCAATACCTGCACCTGATGCAGCGCAACACCAAACAGCTGCATGGCCTTATTGAAGACATTCTTGACCTCAATAAACTGGAGTCTGACAAAATGGAGCTGCACCCTACTACGGTGCAATTAACAGCACTGGCAGGGCGCCTGGTGGGTAATTTTGAATCGTTTGCCGTGCACCTGGGCATTACCCTGGTGGCTAAGGTACCGGCAGGCCTTTCGGCCAAAGCAGTGCGCATTGATGAAGCTAAGGTAGCACGGGTGGCCAACAACCTGCTAAGCAATGCCCTCAAGCAT
This sequence comes from uncultured Roseivirgaceae bacterium, assembly GCA_964643525.1. GTDB lineage: Bacteria > Bacteroidota > Bacteroidia > Cytophagales > Cyclobacteriaceae > CAZXTW01. The sequence continues at coordinate 4,754 of CAZXTW010000510.1, read as the reverse complement.
ACCCCCAGTGGTGGGCAGGTAACACTAAGCGTTTACAAAAAAGCCAATACCCTGGTGTTTTCAGTGGCTGATACCGGGGCGGGCATACCTACGGCAGACCTGCCCAAAATATTTAACCGCTACTACCAGAGCCACCAGCCAAGTGCGCCTTATCAGGGCGGCACAGGGGTAGGCCTGGCCCTGGCCAATGAGCTGGCCCAGGTAATGGGGGGCATCCTTAGCGTACAAAGCCAACTGGGCCAGGGCAGCACCTTTACCCTTACCCTGCCCTGGGTAGCAGCCCAACTGCCAGAAGTTGAGGCCGCACTGCCCACTGCCGAAGGCCCTGAGGTTGCATTACCCTGCCTCACCCCAGGCGTAACCCACAATATAAAAACAGCACATGTGCTGGTGGTTGAAGACCACCCCGACATGCAGCACTACGTAGCCAGCCTGCTGAGCCCCCATTACCACATACATAAAGCAGCTCATGGCAAACAGGCCCTGAGGGTACTACAAAAACAACCTGTTGACTTGGTAGTGACTGACGTGATGATGCCCGAAATGGACGGCTTTGCCCTGTTAGATACCATGAAGCAAACACCGGCCCATGCCCACCTGCCCGTGGTTATGCTTACCGCCCTAAGCGATGAGCCCAACCGCCTGAAGGCCCTCACCATTGGGGTTGATGATTACCTGCCCAAGCCCTTTTCGTCACCAGAGTTGTTGGCCAGGGTACACAACCTGTTGCAGCACTACAAAGTGCGGCAAGCCATGCAACGTGAGCTGGTACTTGAAGCCTGCCCTGATATTGAGCAGCAGTATGAAGCTGCCGAGCCGGAGAGCCTGAGCATAGACCAGGCCTGGGCCAACGAACTGGCCAGGGTGCTGCGGGCCAACCTTGAAGACGAGCATTTTTTAATAACCGACCTGCCCCAGCAATACGGCATGAGCACAAGCACCTTTTTGCGAAAAGTAAAAGCCCTGACCGGGCTTACCCCCAAAAAACTACAGCAGGAGGTGGCCCTGCAGGAAGCCCGCCGGCTGCTAGAGCAAGGCAAGCACAGCAATGTCAATGCGGTAGCCTTAAGCATAGGCATGAACCACGTCACGCGTTTTACCCGCCTGTACCAGGCCCGCTTTGGCAAGCACCCCAAACAATACTTTGTGTAAACCCGCATAAAAAAACACCTGCCCCAAAAGCTTAGGGCAGGTGTATGCAAAAATCACTCTGTAATAGTTTGCGTATGGTTGGTACATGTTTAACTGTTACTGCTTCATAATACGGCCGCTCTGCACGGTTTCGCCCAGCTGTACTTTATACAGATACATCCCGGCGGGCAGCTGGCTGCCGTCGTACTTAATCACGCCCCGGCCGTTGACCTCACCATGGCTGCCGTCATATTGCTGTACGGCCAGCTGGTTGCCCAGCAGGTCATACAAAGCAAACTGCACCGGCTGTGCCTGCCCGGCCTCAAACGCAACCGTAACCTCTGCCGTAAACGGGTTGGGGTATACGGTAACGGCTTCGGCCACACTGAGGGCTGGTGAAGCATCAGTTGCAATCTCAGCAATGTTTGCCGCAGCTCTGCCACCCGGTAAAGGGCATGACCCTGAAAAATAATTGGAATCAACAAACAACAATACACTAGACCCAGCACGGAAACGACTGCCCGGACCTATTTTTATATTTTTTGATGAGGCCACAAATAAACTACTTTCATTGTAGCAGTTTACCTTGTTTAGCCTGACATTAGCATCTTTCTGAATGCTTAGCCCGCTGTATTCTTTAACATTCACTGTTGCTACCGTAAGGTTGGTGGCATCTGCCGCAAATGGAGTGCCCCATTGCCCCTCATCAATAGTGTAAGATGATACGTTTTGCCCGTTTAGGTCAGTACCGTAAATGAGCAACCCTAACAGCAGGCACATCAATTTAGTATGTGCGCTGCTTTTTATGTAATTGAAATTTAATAGGTTCATATTCAATGGTTTTGTAGGTTACTGGTACAATTTAATTCGTACAATGCAAATCTTCAGCATTGCCTACTTGTTCGCCCCTGTAATTAACACGTTTAATTGTTTGGGTAATGTTGCTACCATTTTTTTTGAATGATACCACAATATGATGCCTTCTGTTTTTATCAGCCTTAAGTTTGAAATTGGTTTTTACATCTGTATTGCTCAAATTGTTCTTGCGAGCGTGTTCATCAACTGCAGTAACCCACACCCAATCAACCCTCTTTTCTTTGAGGCTTCTCAAATATTCAAGGCCGGGGTGTTTGTTTCCATCATACCCTGATGAGACCAACACATGGCTAATACCGTGTCCGTTAGGTCCAGAACCCCTACCGACAATATCTACCAATGAATTGTTTGCTCCATGGTGCGAGGCCGTCATCACGCATAACTGGCCATTGGTAAGTGCTTGAATTTGTGACTTAATGTCTGCGCCAGTAGAGTTGGCACTGTTATAAGGCTGAGGGTTGATGCAAAAACTGCCTCTGTCTCGTTTTCCTTTCAAATCTAACTTGCCAGGAAAGTCACCCGCATTTAAATAACTAAAAAGTACTTTGTTTGTATTTCTATCCTTAACAGTAATCAGGATAACTATAGATAATTGATTCTCATCATTTTTTGGCTTGTTTACATCTTTTGTTGCTCCGTTTACAGCCAGGTAATGCGCATCAATTACCCAGCTAGATCCGTTATAAAGGTTCAATATCGCGCCTGGTGTTGGTACTTTAATTTTAGAGCCCGGAATTTGACTTTTAAGTTCGTTAAGAAACTCATTGTAAACGTTACTTAAAGGAGGTTTTACTGTTTCTCCTCTAATGCGTGCCTGCTTAAAAATGATTGCGTTTGGCGCAGTTCGGTCTAACAGCCCCGGTTTACTTGTTGTTCCTAAAAAGCCGCCAATATGGTCTTTATCATAATGGGTGGCAACAGCATACTCCACATTTTTAATTCCGGCATTATTTAAGTAGGTGCGTATTGTGCTGGCTTCTTCTTTGTATCCGGCATCTATCAGTATATTTCTTGGTGCCAACATACCAGCAGCGGTGTAAACCTCAATGTACGTAGCAGCCCCTTGCCCAACATCCAGTTGATGTATCCTTAGCTCTTGTGCATGCAGCCACGCGTTGGCTGCCAGCAGCAGCCCCAACAACAGGGGCAGTTTGGTCATGAGTAATTTCTTCATGGTTTACCTCCTGTCTGGCTTAGTCTTCTTGTTGGGTCAGTTGCTGCTCAAGGTCAGCAATGCGCTGGTTTTGTGCTGCCAGGCGCTCATTTTGGGTGGCCAGCTGCTTGTTTTGCTCAATCAGGTACAGCGTCAGCTCCTCTACCTTTTGCAGCAGCACGGCATCCATCTGGCCCAGGTTAATGCCTTCTTCATTTACCTCAGCTTCAGAAGGTACGCCAGGCAGGTGCTTCTTGGCCTTGATATGGCTTTCTACACTTTCTAGGGTGGGCAGCGCATAATCATCAGCAAATACATAATCAGGCCAGCTGCCGGTGTTCAATACTTCAATTTCTTTGGTGCGTAACCTGCCTTTTACATCTACATTACCCCTGAAGTAGGCCAGTCCGTCTTGCCCCCGCAATGACATCAGCAACTCATCATTATGGTTTTCCCATATAAAGCCCTGTGATGAACTTCTGGCCACTCTAAACCGGATGGCATGGCTGGTAAACCCATGGCCTGCTACGGCTTTGCCACCATCTAAAGCACGGCCATTGCCAGATTGCCCCATGTAAATACCCCAATTGGTGTCTCCGTTCCTCCACATATAAATACCCCGGCCTACGCCGCCGTTTTGTTGGTTCTGTACCACCAATTGGCTGCCGCCGTTCACTTTTAAGGTGCCTTTCAATTCCATATGGCCGCGCATGCTCAAGGCCGCAACAGGTGTTTGGCCCCTTACACCCCATACCCAGCCTCTGTCACCCTGGGCATCATTATTCATATTCATTTTAATGGCATAATCCTGCACAGGCCCATACTTATACTCTGAAGTATTGCCCATATGTATTTTAAAATCGTCGCTGTTCCAAAACCTCAAACCTCTGCCATTACCATCTTTTAACGATACATGTCCCCGTACATAAGCATTGCCTCCAACATCAAGGCTTTGCGATGGGTTGGTTACATTAATACCTACCCGTTCCTTCACAATCAGTCGGCCATCGGGCACATCACTCCACGTACCATTACCATAGTTACCTACCACAGCACCACCGTTTACAAACATCCATGCGCCGTCACGGCCAATCAACCTGTACTTTTTATTTGTACCGCCTGAGTTATCGTCATAATCTTTTAACTGCAACCCTCGGGTATTAAGAATTTCCTTATCATTCATGCTCAAATCATTGAAAATGGTCACATTGCCATTGCTTTCAATGCGTATTCTATCCTGGTTATTCTGCTTGAAATGTAGCATCTTGCCGCCTGCAGCATTGACAAACGTATGTCCATCGCGACTTTGCCTTAAGGCATAAGAATTACTTTTGTTTTTAAGATCCGTATGTGAAAAAGCAGCATAATTTGTGTCTTGATACCAACAGCCAATAAAGGCATTAGAGGCTAGAACTTCCCGTGAGGAAATACTACTGGTACCAGGGAAAAATTTAATAAATGCATTGGAGTTTTTTTGAATCCCGCCATTGCTTGATGGGCCATAAGCATCATAATCTGCATGATTGCCACCTTTGTTTACCTTAAAAATAAAGCTGCCATTATTGTATTCAATTAGTCCAGCACCTTGACCCCA
>CAZXTW010000509.1:0-5168 GCA_964643525.1 uncultured Roseivirgaceae bacterium | reverse complement strand
CACCTTGGGGTGCTCATTAATGGCATTTTCTACTTCGGCGGTGCCCAGGCGGTGGCCAGACACATTAATTACATCATCAACGCGGCCCAGTATGCGGTAATAACCGTCTTCATCACGTTTTACACTGTCGCCAGTAAAATAATAGCCGGGGTAGTTGGCAAAGTATGTGTTCTTACAGCGCTCATGGTCGCCCCAGGTGGTGCGCAACATAGAAGGCCACGGAAAGCGAATGCACAGGTTGCCCTGCACCCCATTGCCTTTTAGCTCTTTACCATCGGCATCAACAATAATAGGTTGTATGCCGGGCATGGGCAGGGTGGCATACCCGGGCTTGGTGGGGGTAACCCCGGCAATGGGCGATATCAGTATACCGCCTGTTTCTGTTTGCCACCAGGTATCAACAATGGGGCAGCGCCCTTTGCCTATATGGGTATGGTACCAGTGCCAGGCCTCTTCATTAATGGGCTCGCCAACTGAACCGATAACCTTTAACGACTCAAGGCTGTAAGGCTTAATAGGGTCCAGGCCAAATGCCTGTAAGGCTCTGATGGCGGTTGGTGCGGTATAAAACTGGTTTACTTTATACTTATCAACCACTGCCCAAAAGCGGCCAGCATCGGGGTAGGTGGGTACCCCTTCAAACATTAACGAGGTGGCACCGGCCAGCAATGGGCCGTATACAATGTACGAGTGGCCGGTTATCCACCCAATATCGGCAGTGCACCAATAAATATCACCACTATTATACTGAAACACATTCTGAAAGCTATAAGACGTATACACCATATACCCCCCGCAGGTGTGTACTACCCCTTTGGGCTTGCCGGTACTACCTGAAGTATACAAAATAAACAGGGGGTCTTCAGCATCCATCTCTTCGGCTTTGTTCTCGGCTGAAATGCCGTCAATAGCATCGTTCCACCAAATGTCACGGCCAGGTTGCATGGTTACCTCAGCGCCGGTGCGCTCAAGCACAATTACCTTTTCAACGGTGCTGGTGGTGGTCAGGGCTTCATCAACCACAGCCTTTACGGGTATGTTTTTGTTGCCTCTAAAGTTGCCGTCAGAGGTAAGCACCATTTTGGCCTGGCAGTCGTTAATTCGGTCTGACAATGAGTTGGCACTAAAGCCTGCAAACACCACTGAATGGATGGCCCCCACCCGGGCGCAGGCTAGCATGGCCACTGCCGCTTCTGGCACCATGGGCATATAAATGATCACACGGTCGCCTTTTTTAATGCCCTGCGCCAGCATGGCATTGGCAAAGCGGCACACATGCGCGTACAAATCTTTATAGGTAAGCGTAATACCTGCTTCATCTGGGTTATTGGGCTCCCAAATAATGGCCGGCCGGTCGCCATGGGTAAACAGGTGGCGCTCAAGCAGGTTTTCGGTAATATTCAACTTGCCATTAACGAACCACTTTACGTCTGGCCCATCAAAATTCCACTGTAATACCTCATCCCAGCGTTTTCGCCAGTAAAATGATTCAGCTATTCTTGACCAAAATGCTTCTGGGTCTTGTACACTTTTAGCATACTCATAAATGTAACCACTCAAGGTATGTATCTTATTGCTCATCTCTATCCGGTTTTTTAAGGTTTAGTTATTTATTCGCAGTTAGTTCATTTACTTTTTTTACCAGTGCCTTGGTTGAAAAAGGCTTGGTCATATAGCAGTCGGCACCTGCATCGTAGCCCTTCTGCACATCTGCTTCTTTGCTTTTGGCTGATAAAAACACTATGCGTACATCTTTCAGGGCTGTTTGTTGCTTTATAAACTCGGCTACCTCATAGCCATCTACCTTGGGCATCATCACGTCAAGCACCACCGCATTGGGTACTTCGCTTTCTAAAATATTCAGTGCCTCCGCACCATCACGGGCAATAAATACCTGGTAGCCATTTTTCTTCATCAAAAACTCAAGTGACATGAGTATGTTCGGCTCATCATCAACGATCAAAACTTTCTTCATAGGCCTCTTTATATATCGGTATGCTTACGGTAAAGCTGGCCCCATTGGGCTGGCCGTTGGCCACACTTATGGTGCCATGATGCTTTTCAATTATCTTTTTACTAATGGCCAGGCCCAGCCCGCTGCCCACTGGCTTTTTACGGTTCTGGTTGCTGGCCTGGTAAAACGGCTCAAAAATTAACCCCTGGTTGGCCTCAGCAATGCCGTTGCCATTGTCGGCCACCTGAAGCTCAATCTCAGAGCCTTTCAGGGTGGTGCTAATTTGTATTATGCCCTCGGCAGGGTTGCAAAACTTCACTGCATTAGAAAGTAAGTTCAGCACCACCTGCATCAGTTTGTCTTTGTTCCCTTCAATATAGGGGTTCTGCGGGCTTAACTGCAAGCTTATGGTAATGCCTTTATCTGCAATATGCTGCTGCATGGTTTGCAGTGCCTCCTGCACCACCAGGTTGGGTTGCAGGGGTTCTAAAGGTATTTGCAGCTTGCCGCTGGCCATCTTCTCAAGGTCAAGCACCTGGTTAATCAGCCGGTCCATCCTTAAGGTTTCTTTAATAATAGTGTCTTGAAAATGCTGGCGTTCATCAGGCTCCAGGTCGTCATTGTCCTGCAAAATCTCAGTCAATGCCCTGATAGAAGTCAGCGGGGTGCGCATCTCGTGCGTGACTGTGCTAATGAATTCATCTTTCAGCAGGTCAGTGCGCTTCAGCTCTTCATTGGCCTGCTGCAACTGTTGGGTGGCCTGTTGCAGGGCTTCAGATTTTTTGCGCAGCTCTTTATTATCGCTTATGAACTGTTGCGACTCTTGCAGTATATCAAACACCTCGCCCAGGCTAATGTCATCTTCCTTTACAATATTGGCCATCAGCACCCTGGCAGAGGCGGCCCCTACAACACCTGCCAATTGCTTTTCTGCAAAATTCACTACCCTGAAGTCGGCCGTTTGGCTGTCGGGGTCAAGCTTTTGGCCAATATAAAACTTGTTAAAGGCCTCTTCAGTGGCTGTTTTACCTAAAAAGCCTGATATGAGCTGCTTAATATCTTTCAGGTAGGCCGTGCCCTTCCATACAATGGCGCTTTCATACACGGTAGAGTATTTGAAAATATCAACAAACACTTCGGCCTGGTTTATTTCTTTGCTGTTTTGCCTGGTGGCTAATGAAACTACAACAAAAATGATGGCGTTAAAGCCAGTGCTCCAGAAAAAGGCCTGCACTACGTGGTTCATGCCAGTGGCACCAAACAGGGCTTGTGGCTTGAGCAATTCTATGCCCCAGGGCCCTTCTGTTAAAATAGATTCTGGTACATAGCCTGTGGTAATTACGCTGGGCAACACCAGGCAGTACAGCCAAATCACAAAGCCTGTAAGCAGGCCTGCTACGGCTCCGTACCGGTTGCCCCGCTTCCAGAACAGGCCGCCCAGCAGGGCAGGGGCAAACTGGGCCACAGCAACAAATGATATAAGCCCGATAGAAACCAACGGAAAGGATGCCCCTACATAGGTAAAATACAGGTAGGCCGCCAGTAAGATAAGTACTATGGCCAACTGCCGCCCCCTGATCAGCAATTTGCTTAGGCTGGCAGTTGACCTTTGTACTACAGTTTTGCTACCTACAATAAGGGGCATAAACAGGTTGTTGCTTAGCATAACCCCCAGGGCGGTAGTGGAAACAATGACCATACTGGTAGCAGCCGAAAGCCCACCCAGGTAGGTAACCATTGCCATAAAGCCGTTGTTGTTGGCCAGTGGTATGGCCAGCAGGTAGGTGTCGGCATCTACCTGCTGCCCGGCAAACAGCAGGTTGCCCCCCAGGGCCACCGGCACCACAAATAAGTTGATTAATAATAGGTATAGCGGAAACAGCCACATCACTTTTTTAAGGTGTTGTTCGTGGCGATTTTCTTTTACGGTTACATAAAACTGCCGGGGCAGCAGCAATATGGCCAGCATTGACAGCACGTTTAGCCACATCCAGTTGGTGGTATCGCCATTTTGCGTGAGGGCCACCAGCTGCTCATAATTGGGCAGTGTGGCACTGGCCTGCCCAAATAAATGGCCAAACCCATCAAAAACGCCAAAGGTTACCCACGCCCCAACCAACACAAAAGCAACCAGCTTAAACACAGATTCAAAGGCAATGGCCGTAATCAGGCCGGTACTTTTTTTAGTGGCATCGGCATGGCGGGCCCCAAACAATATGGTAAAGGCAGCCAGTACAATGGTGATGTAAAAGGCGGTATCTTCAAAAAAGAAGCCTGCTGCCTGCTGTGGTACCGTGTGGCTGCCGCTGGTAAATAAGCTAAAACTGTTTGAAATGGCTTTGAGCTGTATAGATATATAGGGCACTACCCCCATAATGGCCAGCACGGTTACCATACCGCCCAGTGACAGGTTTTTGCCGTAACGCGACGAAATAAAATCGGCCAGGTTGGTAATGCGCTGCACTTTGCAAATGCGAATAATTTTGCGCACCACCAGCCACATTAACGGGGCCACCATAATGGGGCCTATGTAGGTGGTTAAAAATGTGAGGCCCTGGCTGGCGGCCCGCCCAACAGAGCCGTAAAACGTCCATGCAGTGCAATACACGGCAATAGATAGGGCATATACGTAGGGATTATTTAAAAATGTAAACCGGCCTTTTGCATCGGCCTTTTCTGCCCACCAGGCAATGGCAAATAGCAGCCCCATGTATAAAAATGAACACAATATAATGAGCCAGCTACTCATGGTCGTGGTCTTGCTTGTGGTGCTTTTTGTTGCGGCGGGTGGCCAGCATAAGCCCGGTAATTAAAGCTACCCATACACAAAACAGGTATAATAAAGATATGGGTATGCCCCCTAATGATTTTAGGGGCAGGTTGTTTACAACAGCAGCAACAGGGCCGTGTAACAATATAAAGGCAACTGCAAATATTACCACCAGTATTTGTCGTTGGTGTTGGCTCAAGGCTAGAGGTATATGTTTGGCTTTGCCTTTCAAAATACTAGTTTGTGGTGTGAATAAGAAGAAGGCACTGATAAATGATTGTATTTATCAGCGCCCTCTGTTTTATAACATACAATTAATGGTCATGTGCTTCGCCGGCCCCACGAGGGAAGCGGATGTTGTCAACAATATCCTGCACATCTTTGGGTGGTGCATCAGTAGCACGTGATACCACTACTGATACCACCACGTTCACTACCATGGCT
>CAZXTW010000508.1:0-5171 GCA_964643525.1 uncultured Roseivirgaceae bacterium | reverse complement strand
TGCACAGTTTTGACTCCATTGACCCGTCTACTTTCACAGTTGACCCTGATGTAGACTATGGCCTGATATTGTTTAAGGCAGAGCACAACGGCGTTACTGATACGGTTTGGGGCAATGTGGCCAACTGGGGTATTTACACTTATACTGATGACGGCAAGCGGCACCTGTATGTAAAAGATGACGGCCAGGCACAGCCGGGCATTAATTACCAGTCGGGCAAAGTAATGGTACTGTTTCATGGCTGGCAGAATAATGCCGTTTGGAAGCGGCATGCCACCATTGGCAGGCGTGGCGAAGATATGGAAGATGTACGGGTAACTGGCAAGGAACCGCTCATTAAAAAATGGATAGATGATGGCTATACCGTGATTGAAGCCAACTGGGTGCAAATTGCAGATAACATTAACCCGCAGGCTGTAGAAAACTCAGCCATGCGCATTCAGGATGATGGGGCCGCAGGCAATTACTACCTAAGCTGGAAGCACCAGATACCCGGCCTGAGGGGGCTGGCCTCTATCAATGGCATCAGTTATTATTTTGATGAAGTGGCCCTGAGAGACTTCCCGATTAGCTACCATTTTCAGGAAGCCATTAATGACCTGCTTGAAGAAGAGTTGGAAGACGGTGTGAACCTGAACGACTTCCGTATGCTGGGCCATTCAATGGGTGCCCAGGTAGCTGCAAGAACCATGTTGAGCCTGCTGCAAACCAATGCAAATTTAGGTACTGGCTGTCTGGACAAAACCCTGTATTGGGCAGATGCTTATTGGAGTATTGAGCAGAATGACAATATGTACAGCTTTGTGCAGCAATTGGTAGATGATTATGGGGTGCCTATTGCACACTTTAAAACTACCAACCTGAAAGAAACAGGCAACTTTACCCAACTGGCCTGTAAGCTCATTTCTGAAGATGCCTCGCAGTTTGTTGATTGTGTTGAGCCCATTATACATGAAGCTGCTAAGAGGTTCACTATTGAAAAGCTTCAGGAACAAGATATTCAGAATGCAGTAGGCTGGGCTTTGAAGCGGCTTTCGCGCATGCGCGTAAATACCAGATTTATTGAGTGGGGCTATAATATTAGAATGCCAGGGGCTGTTCGTAGCAGGTTTAATAACGCACTTACAGCCAAGGGTGGCATCATGAAGGTGTCTCGGTTTGCAGGCAAATTCTTTTCACTGTATGTCATTGCTTCTATGGTGGTTGATGGCACAGTGTTTATTGTGCGCGATTTGTGGCCTTACACCTTTAAAGCACAGCAAATTAATGACAGGCTTACTGAGGTGAGGCTTAGGCCCACCTGGCATGCCCAGCCTTTTGACCTGATTGGCCAGTTTACAAGGGTGCACGGGGCAGCCTGGGCGCACGTGCTCTACAACTTGAATGAGGCCGAGCCTACACTCAATCATTTCCCTGTACCCTCACCCCTCGGTGGTACAGTACCTGCTCCATTAACACTTAATGAAGACCGTTACAAGGGCTTTAGCACTTCTACCTGTTCAGAAATGCTGCGCCGCTATAAGGGGGTGGCCGGCTTAGAGCAATACCAAACCGCCGGGTTTGATTTCGGCAACTCAACCATTACTTCGGCCGATGATATCCTTTATTTCTCCTTCCCTGGTGACAGGGGCAAGTTTGAAGATGAACGCTGGCAAAACTTTGTTTGCCCCCCTGCCAATGCAGGTACTGGCACCAGCACACTGTCAAACCTGATGCAATACCCTACTGCTGCCGGCGGCAGGCTTGTTATTAATAACCATGACAAACAGCAGGTGCCCATGAACCACACCTATGATTTGGCCAACACCCACTTTTATGTAGCCAAAGCCAAAAAAGGTAAAGAGGCTGACCAGCTGAACTGGACTGAGATACAGAATTACAATGATTTTGTGGTAGACAATTATTACCCCGAGCGCTATGGTGAGGCCGAGGCTTACTATGACAGTGTTGAGTTCAACTATGGCTCGTGGCTGTACAAGGCAGAAACGCTATGCCCTGATGGCCGATGGGCACAACAGGTGCAGCCAGTTACCCTGCTTGATTATGGCTTGCATGCCCTTGATGAGCTGGGCAGGCAAAAGCGCTGGTACCAGGGGCGGGCATTGGGCTCCGGCTTCCTGAACAGCAACCGGCCCTCTACTATAATTGTGGTGCCCGGCTGGCAAAAAGATATGGTAAAAGACACCCTGCGTGAAGAGTTAATGTTGAAGGCCGGTGATGACCGCTACAAACTGTTTGAGAACTGGACAACCCCCAACGTGGCCCCTGAACTGAGCAATACCCTGGTGTTTCAGGCTACCCAGTTTATGGATGCTGAATATGCTGATATTGCTGAAGTGATATTAAATAGAGCGCCTGAAGGCATCACGTTTAAGTTAGAAGACAATACCCTTGAAACGAAAAACAGTAAAAGTGCTGTAGAACAACTGTCTTTAACACTGGTGCAGGATGTGAAAAACCTGCTGGCTGCTTATGGTAATGATGAACTGACCATAGTACTTGAAGACTTTAGCGCCCTGTATTTTGAAAGCCTGGCCTATATGATTGCCACTGATTATGGTGTGCCAATAGCTGATGATGAGCAGGCCAGTGGCAACGCCATTAACTTTCGTATTGTACTGGCCAACCCGGTAATACCCATTGGGTATGAGCTGCGGATGCATACCGCCCTGCAGGAGTTGAACAAGTACCTGAATGTGGCCGTGATCACTGTTGATGTCAATGGCCAGCAGGAGGTTCTTTACCCCGGTGCGGCAGAAGCGAGTACTGTGTCTGTTCAAGAAGATATTATTGACCATACCGTGGCTGTTGCTATTGCCAACGAGCAGCTCAGTGCCCTGCCCAATATCAGGGGGCATGAAGCTTTGTACTATTACCTGTACAGCCGCATGGTGCCTGAAACCTTCATTTACTGTACAGATGATGCCGAGTTTCCTATACTCAAAGCTATAGGTAGTGACGGTGGGGGTACCCCTTGTTTTAACACTTCATTTATAGCACCTACTGCGGCCAATTGCTTTAGCGTAGACAGGGCCCTGTACCGCGATGCACAAGAGGCACGCAAGGGCTACCATTTTAAGGAAACGTTACAGCCCCTTCAACAACTTGACAATGGCCAGGGCCCCCTGCAAATGATCATGACTGAGAGCCCCTATGAAGCCCTTGACCATGAGGCTTTGCGCCAGGACATTGAGCAGTAACAACTTGTAGCCAATCTAAAAGATAAAAGTCATGATTGCAGCAAACCGTATGAAGTTTATTGAGCAGGCCGTGGCGCACATGGTAGCTATGTGCGGCATATTATGCTGCCTGGTTGCTGGTACTGCTCATGCCCAAACAGGCCACCGCTGTGGTACTATGCACAGGCATGCCCATTTGATGAAAACCGACCCTGTGTACAAAAAAAACAGGGAGCTGATTGAAGTACAGACACAAAAGTATGTAGCTAACCTGAAAAGCCGACCGGCAAAGGAATTTGACCAAAATACCATTACTATACCCGTGGTGGTGCATATCATATGGAGAAACAACAATCAGAACCTCTCGGCCGAGCGTGTACAGGAACAGATTGACCTGCTCAATGATGACTTTCAGGCACTGAATGAAGATATTACACAAGTACCAGGAGTATTTTTACCAGATGTAGGCAATATGAATATTGAATTTTGCCTGGCATCGTGGCAGGATAAAGCAGGGAAGTGGCACGAGCCCATTACCAGAACCAAAACCAAAGTAAGAGAATTTTCAATAAGTAAAGAAGATGCAAAACAATTCAGTACTGGTGGGCATGATGCGGTAAGGCCGGGCGAGTTCCTGAATATATGGGTTTGTGGTTTACGTCCGGGCCTTTTGGGGTATGCTACCTTTCCGGGTGGCAAACCCAAAAATGATGGTGTAGTCATTGCCCCATATGCCTTTGGCAGAAACCAGTCAGGGGGTAATACCTATACAGGCAGAACGCTAACACACGAAGTAGGCCATTGGCTAAACCTGTACCACATCTGGGGGGACAGAAGCTGTGGAGATGACCTGGTAGATGATACCCCAAGGCAAGAAAAGGCCAATTATGGTTGCGCCACTTTTCCGCGAAACCCCAATAGCTGCGGCACCGGTAACCCTGATGGCGATATGTTCATGAATTTTATGGACTATAGTAATGATGCGTGCCTGCATATGTTCACAAAAGGCCAAAAAGAAAGGTCAAGGGCACTATTTGCGGCCTCTGGTGTAAGAGAAACCCTAACCATGTCTGGCTTTTTATGCGCATATACACCAGGCATACAAAATGTTTGCCCATGCTTACCACCAGACAACCCACAGGTAACCAATGTAACTGATTACTCTATTCAGGTAAAGTGGAAGGCGTTGGTACAAGGCCAGGCGTATGAGGTACGGTACAGAAAAGCCGTAGGGGGTAGCTGGCAATCATCAGGTACAGTGCAAAGTACTGTTTATAACATCAATGGGCTGGTTACCAATACACTGTATAGCATACAAATAAGGGGGTACTGTGCTGAGAAAAACTTATACTCTGATTGGCGATCAATTAATGCCACAACCAACCTGAACAGCTGTTTTCCGCCAGTGATTAATGTTGATACTGTGGGCGCAACCTTTGCAGAGTTTTCATGGGTTAATGAGCCTGACTACCAATACATTGAGGTATACCATGAAAACGAGGTAGATCAGGGAGAGCTCGTTTTCAACCGGATTGAAACAACGGGTCAGTCTCTACGGGTTGACAATCTAAAACCCGATACCTTCATTTATTTTGAGTTTGAGGCCAAATGCGCAAGTGGCGATGCACAATACAATACCACAATAAAAACTAAAAAGTGTGGTACTGTAACCAACCTTAAACATACCCTGACTGGCAACGGCCAAAACAGCGCTACCCTGCAATGGGATTTGCCAACTGTACCCCCAGATCATTTTGTGCTGCGGGTTATTGAACAGGCAACAGCAACAATAACTGTTGAAAGCCTGGTAAACACGGTACAGCAAAAAGTACTTACCGGGTTACAGGCTGGTAAAACGTATGTTGTTAAGCTAAACAGCTTTTGTGGTAATGACGAGGTTGCCGGGCCCGACATTACTTTTACTACCAATAGCGTACAGCCCAATAGTACTATAGACCTGCACCAGGCTACGGCCTTATCTGTAGCTGTAAC
>CAZXTW010000507.1:0-5183 GCA_964643525.1 uncultured Roseivirgaceae bacterium | reverse complement strand
GCCCTTTACCTCATCGGCATAGGTTTTACTTTCAGCCGCCTTGGCCAGGTCAAAATAGTCGCTTTCCCAGGTGGGCAGTTGCAGGCCCTTAAAGCCCAGTTGGGCAGCCCATTGTGCTATAGATTGCAGGCTGTTGTAGGGTGGGGTGCGGTCAATAAACTGGGCAATGAACAGGCCCGGCCCTTGTAATGTTTTCATAGGGTTACTCGGTAATTTTAATCCATTTTTGGTTGCTGGCGGCTGACTCAACTATGGCATCAATAAAAGCCATGCCCCTGATGCCCTCGTTCACACCGGGGAAATCGAGCGTAATGGGGTCGGGCTGCTGGCCCTGTATAACTTTACTTAGCGCCAGGGCAAAGTTGCGGTACAGGTTGGCAAAGGCCTCAAGGTAGCCCTCGGGGTGGCCGGCCGGCAGCCTTGAGTTGTGCAGGGCCTCATTGGCCAGGAAGGGGTAGTTGCTGCCACTGCGGTATACTTCTTTGGGCAGGTCAAGCCATTTTATAATCAGGCTGTTGGGGTCTGAGTGTTGCCATTCCAGGCCGCCCCGTTCGCCATATACCCTTATTTTCAGTTCGTTTTCTTCGCCTGCGGCTATTTGGCTGGCATACAGCAGGCCTTTGGCACCGTTGTTAAAGCGCAGCAGCACGGTGCCATTGTCGTCAAGCTGGCGGCCAGGCACTATGGTGTTCAGGTCGGCACATACCTCTGTAATGTGCAGGCCGGTAATGTATTCGGCCAGGTTTTCGGCGTGGGTGCCAATATCACCCATGGCCCCGGTTTTGCCCGATCGTGCCGGGTCTGTACGCCAGCCTGCCTGTTTTTGCCCTTCCTGCTCAATGGGGGCGGTAAGCCAGCCCTGGGGGTACTCAACCACTACTTTTCTGACATTACCCAGCACTTCTGCCTTAATCATTTCACGGGCCTGCTTTACCATGGGGTAGCCGGTGTAGGTATGCGTGAGGCACAACAGCAGGCCGGTTTGCTCTACCTTGCTTTTAAGGGTGCGTGCTTCTTCCAGCGAGAAGGTTATGGGCTTATCTATCACCACATGAAAGCCCATTTCAAGGGCCATCATGGCTGGTTTAAAGTGCAGGTGGTTGGGGGTAACAATGGTTACAAAATCCATCCGCTCGCCAGCAGGCAGGGCCTTTTCTTTCTCAAACATGTCGTGGTAGTTGCCGTACACACGACTTTCGGGCAGGTACAGGTCACGGCCGGTGGCCTTTGAGGTTTCAGCATTGCTGCTAAAGGCACCGCAGACCAGCTCAATGTGGCCGTCAAGGGCGGCAGCCATGCGGTGTACGGCACCAATGAAAGCGCCCTGGCCGCCGCCAATCATGCCCATGCGTATTTTCCGGTTCATAAGTTGTAGTTCTGGTAGGTTGTTGATGGCATGATAAGTTTAAGAACTTTCTGCAACAATGTACAGCTACCTGTAAAATATTTATGAGCTTTTGGTGTAGAGCCGCTTCCTATTTGTTTAACTCAAAGTATTTTTCAATATTAGGCGTTCGCTTGATTTTAAAACCTATGCCAGCAATTAATAGCAATAGACTTTTTTGGGCCAGCTGTATGGCCCTTGTCGTTACTTCAATGACATTTGCCATCAGGGCGGCCCTGATTGGCCCGTTGGGTGAGCAGTTTGGGCTTACCAATACAGAAATGGGGTGGATCGTGGGCACGGCCTTCTGGGGCTTTACCCTGGCCATGGTAATAGGGGGGCCACTGTGCGATGTAATTGGCATGCGCCGGCTGCTGCATGTGGCTTTTATTGGGCATTTGGCTGGCATTGTATTAACCATATTTGCCAGTGGTTTCTGGTCGTTGTTTATTTCAACCCTGCTGGTAGGCATTGCCAATGGCATGGTAGAGGCCGCCTGCAACCCGTTGGTGGCTACCCTGTACCCCACTGATAAAACTAAAATGCTAAACCGCTTTCATGTATGGTTTCCCGGGGGGCTGGTTATTGGCGGCCTGGTGGCTTATGCCTTAGAGGCCCTGGGCTGGGGCTGGCAATTGCAAATGGCCTCTATGTTTATACCGTTGGCTGTTTATGGTTTTTTGTTTTTTGGGCAGCAGTTTCCGCCAACTGAGCGGGTTACTATGGGCGTGAGCTACCGCGATATGTTCAGGGCAGTGCTAACCCCCCTGTTTTTGTTTATGGTGGCCTGTATGTTGCTTACGGCAGCCACCGAGCTGGGCACCAACCAATGGATAGCCGAGCTGCTGGGCGCAATAGATATATCATCAATATTAGTACTGGTGTTTATTAGCGGTATTATGGCTTTGGGGCGCTTTTTTGCCGGGCCTATTGTGCACCGCCTGTCATCAACCGGGGTGCTGTTATTCAGTGCGGTTTTTTCAGGGCTGGGCCTGTTGCTGCTTAGCTGGCTTAGTGGTTATACTGTACTAATTGGGGCGGCTGTTTTTGCTGTGGGCATTACTTATTTTTGGCCAACCATGCTGGGCTTCGTGGCAGAAAATGTGCCCAGAAGTGGGGCTCTGGGCCTGGCTATAATGGGTGGGGCAGGCATGCTTTCAACCTCGTTAATACTGCCACTGATGGGCAGCTTTTATGACCAGAACCTGGTGAAGGCCGCAGCAGATGTATTACCCGAAACCTTGAACTGGGCCACTGAGGTAAGCAAGGCCAAAGAGGGCACTGATGCTTATGACTGGCTGCAACAGGTAAAACAAATTGCCGGGCCAATTACGCTCAGGTATATGGCAGTGCTGCCTCTTATACTGGTAGCTGCCTTTGGGGGTTTTCTGGTTGGGTTTTCAACCAGTAAAAAGCAGGCTACAGCTGCAGCCCCGGCACAGGCTACCGAGGCCGAATAGTAATTGGCTAAGCCGTGGTTTCGGCCATGGCAGGTAGCTTGGCAGTGCTGTAAAGGGGCAGGGTAAATGAAAAGGTGCTGCCTTTGCCAGTGGTGCTTCTTACCCATATGCGGCCGCCGTTTTTTTCAACAAACTCTTTGCTTAACAGCAGGCCCAGGCCGGTACCTTTTTCCTGATCAGTACCTATGGTGGTAAAGTGCTCATTACCCAGTATTTTGGGCAGGTCATTTACTTCAATGCCCATGCCATTGTCTTTCACTGATACCACCAGGTAGTTTTCATCTAACAGGGTGGCATCAACAAAAACGGTATTGCCCGGAAACGAAAACTTAATGGCGTTAGAAATAAGGTTGCGCAGCACCACTTTAACCATTTCTTCATCTGCCAGGGCATACAGCTGCTCAGTAAAACGTGTTTTAAGGGTAATGGCCTTATGATCTGCCTGGGCCTTGAGCAGCCGCAGGGCATCGCTCATAATTACGGCCATGTTGATTGGGCGCGGGTTTATTTCCAGGCCATGCAGCTGGCTGCGGGCCCAGTTAAGCAGGTTATCTAACAGGCCAGAGGTAAGCCCCAGCTTGTCAGATAGGCGCTCAAGTATTTGCTTGAGTTCTGATTCAGAAAATACGCCGTTTTGTATGAGGTTGAGTGTGTTGCGTAAAGACGACAGCGGGCTGCGTAAATCATGCGAGATGATAGAAAACAGCCTGTCTTTTACGTGGTTCAGGTCTTCAAGGTGGTTTTTCTGCTGTAGTATTTCGTCGTTTTGCTTTACAATTTTTTCGTTCAGGCTGCCCAGTTCATGGTTTACCGTAATTACCTCTTTGTTTTTTTCGCGCAGCAGGGTGTAAGCTTTTTTCTTGGCTTTGCTGCTGTTGTATTGTATCAGGGCAATGGCAATGACGCTTGCCAGCAGCAGGGTCAGGGCAGTGGCTGCTATCCGTTGCTTTTTAATTACCTGGTCAGAGGCCAGTAAAGAGGCCTGCTGTGCTTCTTTTTCTTTTACCAGCAGCTGGTTGGCAATGTCTTTCTGCTCAAGCTCGTGGTTTAGCTTCAGGGCGGTAATGGTGCTTACGTTTTTGGCATTGGTCAGGCTGTCTTCTAAAGCCTTATGTTGTGACTGGTATTGAAAGGCCTGCTGGTACTGGCCTTTGCTTTTGTGCAGCCTGGTGAGTATTTGCAGGGCGGTAGAGGCATATTCGTTCCGCCTGATTTGCCTGGCCAGCTGCAGGGCTTTCAGGGCGTTGGCCTCAGCCGGCGTTAACTGGTTGTTGCCCAGGTGGCCATTGGCCATGCCAAGGTATGAGATGACCATGCCGTCAAGGTGGCCTTCATTTTGCTGTATTTTCAGCGCCTTTTCGTGGTATATGATGCTTTTGTTGTATTGTTTAAGCATGTTGTACACCTCGCCATAGGCATTGTAAGCTGTGCTTATTTCTTGCGCTATGCCTAATGATTTTTTAATGGCCAGTGACTTATCCAGGTGCTCAAAGCACAGGTCAATGCTGTCTTGAAACAGGTACACCCCACCCAGGTTGTTGTATATGTGTGATACATCAACCAGCGAGTTTGCCTGTAAGTACAGGGGCAGGGCCTGTTTGTAATGTTGCTTGGCCAGGTACCACAGGCTTTGTTTGGCATACATATTACCAATGTTGTTATACACACCAGCAAGGCCCACGGTATCGTTCAGGGCTTTGTAGGTAGTGGCCGCGCTTAACAGGTGTTGCGCTGCCAATGGGTACTTACCCAGCAGGTTGGCCAGGCGGCCCCGCTGGCTGTGCAGGTGGGCGGTAAACTCTGTTTTTGCAGTAGTATCAGTCTGTTTAAGTGCCTGGTTCAGGTACTTTTCACTTAGGGTAAGGGCATCAAGCTTAAGGTATGCTTTTGAAATGGCCAGCCTGGCCCGGTTCATGGCGTGGTTGTCAGCGGTACTATCGGCCAGCTGAAATGCCTTTTGTGCCCAATGCAGGGCTTTACTGCCGTTGTAGGCCAGGTAACTTTCTGCCAGGCCCAGGTAGGCTTCATAACGTGCCTGGCTGGTTTTAGCCTCAGCCAGTTGTTGTTGGCCGGCCAGCGTATCGGCCGGTGTGCACCATGCCTGCGGCATTAAAACGGTGCTTAACAATAATATTATCAAGAAATAACGCATGTTGTTCATGCTTCTAAGAGGTATACAGTTATTACTTAATGCTCAACGTAAGTCTATGCCCTGACTGTTATTTTGGCTTACACCAGGTAAGTATTGCCAAAACAATAAAATTAGATCATTTTGCAATTAACGGATTTAATAGTATTTTTTCTATTGCGATTGGTGTTTAAACTTGCATAGCTTATTG
>CAZXTW010000506.1:0-5185 GCA_964643525.1 uncultured Roseivirgaceae bacterium | reverse complement strand
GGGCCTTTCAGTACTGTTTATTAGCCATGACCTGAATGTAATTGCCGAAATGGCCGACCGTGTGCTGGTGATGCGCCACGGCCAGGCCATAGAGCAGGGCACCACCCAACAGCTGTTTGCCCAGCCCACACAAACCTATACCAAAAGCTTAATAGCCTGTAGCCCCCTTATGGATGTGCACCAGCGCCACCTGCCAACCATTGAAGACTTTGAGCTGCCCAAAGGCAATACCAATATTGCCATAAAGCCGCCTGAAGTAAGCGAGGTGGTGCGTGCCAGTGTGATTAACCCGGCAGAAGTGCAGCGGCGCCAGCGCCTGCTGCGGGGCTCGCCAGTGGTGTTGACCACAACCAATGTGCATGTATGGTACCCTCAGCGCAGGGGCCTGTTTAATACCAGGCAAACCTATAAAAAAGCCGTTAATGGCGTAAGCCTTGAAGTGCGCCAGGGCGAAACCCTTGGGTTGGTGGGCGAGTCGGGCTGTGGCAAAAGCTCGCTGGCCCGCGCCATCATGGGCCTGGTACCCGTTACAGAGGGCAACATTGTGTACGAAGGGCAGCAGCTGCAGCAGCTTGACGCCAGGGCCATGCGCAGGCTGCGTAAAGACATGCAGCTTATTTTTCAGGACCCCTACAATGCGCTAAACCCCAAACTTACCATTGGGCAAAGTATTATGGAGCCCATGCTGGTACATAAAATGGGTAAAAACCAGGCCTGGCGCAAGCAGCGAGCCATAGAGCTGCTTGAGCAGGTAAACATGCGCCCGGCCGATCTGCACGGCTACCCCAGTGAGTACTCTGGCGGGCAGCGCCAACGCATATGCATTGCCAGGGCGCTGGCCACTCAACCCCGTTTTATTGTATGTGATGAGTCAGTTTCTGCCTTAGATGTATCTGTACAGGCCCAAATACTCAACCTTTTGAATAAGTTGAAAGAAGAGTATAACTTTACAATTATTTTTATATCTCATGACTTGTCAGTAGTAAAATTCATATCTGACAAAATAGCGGTAATGAACGAGGGTATAATTGTAGAGCAGGGGTATCCTGATGAACTGTATCAACAACCAAAAAATCAGTACACTAAAATGCTTATAAATGCCATACCCAGAACTATGGCAGCATTTAACCTTTAAGTCTGAACAGCTTACGCCCCGTTTTTAGGCTAACTCCATACAATGAAAAAACGCAAGAAAAAAGCCGCCGCAGGTGGCAAAAGAAGCCAGAAAGCTAAAAAAAACGCCGGGGGCTATGCAGGGCAAATCATGGCCACACTCAATAAAGACGTTACCAGGGCGCTCAACGTAAAGCAACTGTTCAGGCAGTTGGGGGCCAAAAGCATCAAAGAAAAAAATGCCATTACGGCGGCCCTCCACGCCCTTGCCAATGAAGAGAAAGTTACGCGCCTGCGCAACAACACCTACAAAAGCAACAAAACAACCAGCACGGTTACCGGCATTGTTGACCATGTAAACCCCCGCTTTGCCTACATTATATCTGAACAAAGCGAAGATGACATTTGGGTGCGCACTGAAGACTTGCACAACGCATTTGATGGCGATACCGTAGAGGTGCAGCTCAAAGGCAAAATGAAAGACCGCAAGCACCCCGAAGGCCGGGTGCTTAAAATTGTGCAACGCAAGCGCACCCAGTTTGTAGGGGTTATTGAGCTCAACCTGCGCTATGCTTTTGTGGTGCCAGACAACCGCAAGGTGCACCTTGATGTATACGTGCCCCTAACGCTAACTGGTGGGGCCAAACATAAAGAAAAGGTTATTGTAGAGGTAACCAAGTGGCCCAGCCATGACCAAAACCCCGAAGGCAAGGTGGTGCGCGTGCTGGGCGCCAGTGGCGAAAATGAAACTGAAATACACAGCATTATTGCTGAGTTTGATTTGCCCTGGGCTTTTCCTGAAGAGGTGCTGCAGGCCTCTGAAGCCATAAATGTGGATATACCCCGCAAAGAAATTAAGAACCGACGTGATTTGCGTGGCATTACCACCTTTACCATTGACCCTGAAGATGCCAAAGACTTTGACGACGCCCTGTCATTACAGCGGCTTAGCAACGGCAATTGGGAGGTAGGCGTGCACATTGCTGATGTAAGCCACTACGTAAAGCCCGATACCCTGCTTGATGAAGAGGCCTACAACAGGGCTACTTCAGTTTACCTGGTAGACCGCACCATACCCATGCTGCCCGAAAAGCTGAGCAACGGTGTGTGCTCATTGCGCCCCAATGAAGAGAAGCTCACCTTCTCGGCCATATTTGAGTTAGACAATGAGGCCCGCGTCATGAACCAGTGGTTTGGGCGCACCATCATCCTGTCAGACCGGCGCTTTACCTACGAAGAGGCGCAGGAACGTATTGAAACCAATGAAGGTGATTTTAGTGATGAAATCAACCTGCTAAACAGGCTGGCCAAAAAGCTAAAAGACGCCCGCTTTAAAAAGGGAGCCATTAACTTTGAAACCGTTGAGGTAAAGTTTAAGCTTGACGAGCAGTCAAAACCTGTAGGCATTATACCCAAAGTACGCAAAGACGCCCATAAGCTTATTGAAGAGTTTATGCTGCTGGCCAACCGCAGTGTGGCCCAGTTTGTGTATGATGCCCATGAAGGTAAAGACACCTTTGTGTACCGCATTCACGACTCGCCCGACCCTGAAAAGCTCGGCTCGTTTGCGCAGTTTGCCAAAAAGTTTGGCTTTGACCTTGATTTTGAAAAGGGCGATGTATCAACCACCCTGAACGGCCTCATTCACAACATTGAAGGCAAGCCAGAACAAAACCTGCTTGAGTCGCTGGCCATCCGCACCATGGCCAAAGCACGCTATACGGTGAACACCGCCGGCCACTTTGGGCTGGCCTTCAGTCACTACACCCACTTTACCTCGCCCATTAGGCGCTACCCCGATGTAATGGTGCACCGGCTGCTGCAGCATTACCTTGACAAGGGCAAAACACCCAATGCTGAAGAATACGAAAGCAAATGCCGCCACAGCTCTGAAATGGAAAAACGGGCAGCCGATGCTGAAAGGGCCTCTATCAAATACAAACAGGTAGAATACATGCAGGAAATGACCGGCCAGGTATTTGACGGCATTGTTTCTGGCGTAACCGAGTGGGGCATTTATGTTGAAATAATTGAAACCAAATGCGAGGGCATGGTGCGGCTTACCGAACTAGATGATGACTATTATGAGTTTGATGAAGAAAACTACCGCATTATAGGCAGGCACAACAAACGCATGATTACCCTTGGCGACCAGCTAAAGGTAAGCGTGCAAGACACCAATATTAATAAACGAACCATAGACCTGGCCCTTGAAGATTAAACCCCCTTATATGCTTACTAAGGGCCTATAGAAGCAGCAATGAAAATAGATTATCAATACTGGCTGGGCCGCATTAATGAGTCCATTAGCCAGCAGCAGTATGGGCAGCACCCCACTGAGCTTTATGAGCCGTTACGTTACATCATGCAGCTGGGTGGCAAGCGCATGCGCCCCTTCCTCACGCTTTTGGGCTACTCGTTGTACCGCGATGCGCTTGACCAGGCGTTGCAGCCTGCCATTGGCGTAGAGGTATTCCATAACTTTACCCTCATGCATGATGACATTATGGACAACGCCCCCCTGCGGCGCAACCAACCCACCGTGCATGAAAAATGGAACAGCAACATTGCCATACTCAGTGGTGATGTGATGTTGGTTAAGGCCTACCAGCAACTGGCGGCCGTGCCCCCAAATTGCCTGCCCGGCGTGTTGCAGTACTTTAACCAGTGTGCCATAGGCGTGTGCGAAGGGCAGCAAATTGATATGAATTTTGAGCACCGCACCCAGGTAACCATTGCTGAGTACCTTGAAATGATTAAGCTCAAAACTGCGGTGTTGTTGGGCTTTAGCCTCAGGCTGGGGGGTATTCTGGCAGAAGCACCCCAACAGCAGTGCGATATGCTTGACCAGTTTGGCATACACCTGGGCCTGGGCTTTCAGCTAAAAGATGATTTGCTTGATGTATATGGCGATGCTGCCAAGGTTGGCAAGCAGGTGGCAGGCGATATTATAGCCAATAAAAAAACCTTTTTGCTCATTACCGCCCTGCAACAGGCCAGCCCGGCCCAACGCCAAACGTTAAACCACTGGCTGGGTTTAACCACATTTAACAGCCAGGAAAAGGTGCAGGCCGTAAAACAGGTGTATGACCAGCTGCAAATACAACAACAAACCCAGCAGGAAGTAAACACCCATTTTAATAAAGCACTGGCTTACCTTGAGCAATTACCGGTAAGCCCAGAACGTAAAGCACCGGTAAAAGCCTTTATTCAATTGTTAATAGACAGAGACAGCTAGCCCGATGGATATATCTATCAGCACCCTTATCGTAATCATTACAGTGGTCACAAGCCTGGTAGCCTGGCAAACCCCTACGCTCACGGCCAAGTGGATCATGAACCCCTACCTGGTATACCGAAACAACCAGTACCACAGGTTGCTTACCTCGGGGTTTTTACATGCAGATTACCTGCACCTGGCTTTTAACATGATTGCCCTCTACTCGTTCGGCAACAATGTTGAATACATATTTGCTGCCCTGGGCAGGCTGCCCGGTGTGGGTATTATCACACCGGGCAACTACCAGTACATGTTTATCCTTTTTTACTTTTTAGGGGTAATCATCTCGTCGTTGCCATCTTACTTCAAGCATAAAAACAACCCGGCATACAATGCCCTTGGCGCCTCTGGCGGGGTATCGGCCATATTACTGGCCAGTGTGCTGTACAACCCACTGGGTACCGTACTGATCTATTTCATACCCATGCCTGGCGTAATTCTTGCTATTGGGTACATCTACTACTCATACGTCATGAGCAAACGCGCAAATGACAATATTGGCCACGATGCGCACCTGTGGGGGGCCTTATATGGTATTGTATTTACCATTGCCATTAACCCTTCAGTAGTAGCTTTATTTTTTTCAGAGATTATTAATGGCATAGGTTTGTAGTTATGAAACAACGCATTAACCAATTACCCAAAATAATTCAGCTGCTTGTTTTATCTGGCATGCTGTTGGCAGCTACCACAGCTGCCCATGGCCAAAACTTTATAGGTGTTAAGGGGGGCGTTACCTCATCGCAACTGTTTATTGATAACATAAACGTAAGGCTGGTCAACCCTGAGATT
>CAZXTW010000505.1:0-5188 GCA_964643525.1 uncultured Roseivirgaceae bacterium | reverse complement strand
CAGAAGCTCTGGTTTCAGCACCAACTACCTGACTGGCGGTGCACCTAACACTGTGGGTACTGCCCTGGGTGATACTACGCAGCCTGTAGTACAGGTTTCTGGCCTGACAGTGGTTGATGCTTCTGAAACTACCATTTCATTAACGTTTAGCCCTGGCAGTGGTGAAGCTACCATTGTACTGGCCCGTGGCGGTGCACCTGTTAACGGTGGCTTTGTGCCAATGGATGGTGTAGTTTACAACGACAGCACTGTATTTGGTGGTGGTGACAATATTGGTCCTAACCAAGTGGTTTACAACGGCACAGACAGCGTACTTACTGTTACTGGCCTGATGCCTGGTGCTACTTACCACTTTGCTGCCTTTACCTACAACAGTACCATCCAGCCTAACTACCTGATTGCCGGCTTCCCCCGTGCAATGGCGGTGGCTGCTGATGTGATTGCTGAGCCTGTAGCTGAGGTGGATAGTGTGCAGTTTACTAACGTGACTGACAGCAGCATGACCATTAGCTGGGTAACTGCTTCTGACGCTGAAGCTACACTGGTACTGGTACGTGGCAACCCTGGTATCCATGGTGGCTATGGCCCAACTGATGACTCAGTGTATGTTGGCGGTGCTGCCTTTGGCAGTGGCGACAATATTGGTCCTAACGAAGTGGCTTACGTGGGCACTGGCGAAAGCTTCACGCTTACCGGCCTGAACCCATCAACCACTTACCACTTTGCCTTTGTGCCTTACAATGAAGCTGGTGGTGGTACCATTATTGACTACCAGAACGCTGGCTTCCAGCTGCCACGTTACCTGCAGGCTACTACTGGTGCAGGCACCCGTACGGGTACCAACGCCAGTGCCATACTGGAGGGTCAGTTGGCCATCTACGCTTTTGAGACCAACATACAGGTTAACTTTGCTACTGCCGAGATGGCTGCTGCCAGCACCATCCAGGTATACGACCTGTCAGGCCGCATTAGCCAGGTAGTAACTGGTAACACTGCACAACGCGTAACCATTGACATGCGCCAGGCAGCTGGCAACAGCGTGTACTTTGTACGTGTAATCAGTGGCGAGGGCGTAGTAACACAACGTGTGTTGCTGCAACGCTAAGCAATAAACTACAGGTACTGGCCCCGCGCCAGGCCTGTTCAATACAATACTAAAAAAGCCGCCCCGGGCAACCGGGGTGGCTTTTTTGCTATACCGGGGTGTAAACCACGCAGTACACCGGGGTATGCAGCCTTACTGCACCCCGTGGTTGGGCTTGCTATACCGGGGTATACAGCCTTGCTACACGCCCTGTACCAACCCTGTACACCCGTGGGCACTGACCCGCTACACCCCGGTGTACTAAGCCACCTACACCGGGGTATAGAAAACTGTAACGCTACGTGTTACGGTAACTGCTTTGGTAGTACATGCTGCCAGGCCGTAATAGAAAAGGCTGTTAATTAACAGGGCTAATTGTGTTTAGTTTTAACGCTAAAAAGGGTTGTCTATTAATAAAATAAAATTCTTTAACAGTTTGGGTTTGTGGAATAATGTATTGAATTGAGGGTTTCAAAACGTCTTTATGATACTTGGTTGCAATTATGTTGAAATAATTTAGTTTCTTGTAACTTCAAATGAATAACCAAAACATAATTGTATTTCTATGATGAAAAAGTTATTTACCCTTATGTTATTGTTTGGTGTGGTGTGTTCGGCCCATGCCCAACAATGGGTGCAAAACAGCACAAATCTACATTTTTACAACGCCGATGGGCCCACGTATATGGAGCCCGACTACTCATCATACGCGGTGTACTTCAAGGATAAAACACCTGATGTGGCACAAATGCGTATGGGCAACATTAACGGTACCAGTCTTACAGACATTAACGTGTTTAGCCGTTTAAATATGGCTGAAATGAATGCCAAAGAAAGCTTTGGAGCATTGCGCACGCAGGCTGATGTTGACGCCTTTTTGAAAAGCAGCGGCCTTGACGCTATGGGTGCTTACGATGTGGCACCTGCCTTTATGGTAAACGGCTCAAAGGCCTTCTTTACCCAGCAGGTGATTATTCACGTGAAGCAGGGCATTGGCGATGGCGAGCTGCAAACCATGCTGAATAAGTATGGAGCGCAACTGGAGCGCCGTGGCGACAACCTGCTGCTAAAGGTTGACCGCATAGGCAGCCAGCTGGCCATGATTCAAGACCTGAAAAGGGCTGATATGATTACCTGGGGCCACCCCAATTTTCAGGTAGAAATTGAGCACCACAACGACCCGCTTTACCCTGAGCAGTATCAGATGAACAACACAGGTGGCTCACTTGATGGCAACCCCCTGGCCAACGATATTGATATTGATGCCCCTGAGGCATGGGCGCTGCAAACCGGCAATTCAAACATTGTGGTTTGTGTAATTGACGATGGGGTAGAAGCCCACCCTGACCTGCCTAATATTATTGCTGGTTTTACCCCTGCTACAGGCGGTAATGGCACCCCGCTGAACACCCCCGGCAATGAGGGTGAGCATGGCGAGGCCTGTGCTGGTATTATTGCTGCCCAGCACAACAACAGCATTGGCGTGCGTGGCGTAGCCCCTGGCGTGCAGCTGCTTACCGTTAACATTTTTGCTGGTGGTGAAACCATTCAAGACCTGGCCGATGCCTTTACCTGGTCAGTCAACAATGGTGCTGATGTAATTAGCAACTCATGGGGCTTTTCTGGCAACTGCTCTGATAACCTGTACCAGGCCATTACTGATGCCATTAACAATGCGGCCAACAACGGCCGTGGTGGTTTGGGTTGCTCTGTTTTATTCTCTTCTGGTAATGACTACAACAGCTGCATTAGCTACCCCAGTAGCATTGCCAGCGTAGTGGCCGTAGGTGCGGTAAGCCCCGATGGTGCCATCAGTACCTACAGCAACCAGGGCCCCCGTTTGGATGTAGTGGCACCCAGTAATGACCTGAATGCCTCGCAAACCGCTTTTATTTACGGTGTGCGTACTACTGACCGTACCGGCGGCAATGGTTATGCCTCTGGCGATTATACCACCAGCTTTGGCGGTACATCTGCTGCCTGCCCCGCCGCTGCCGGTGTGGCTGCCCTCGTATTAAGTGCCAACGCTTCACTTACCGGCCCTCAGGTGTTTAACATCCTGACCAGCACTGCTGATGATATGGGTGCTTCAGGCTTTGACAACACTTACGCCAATGGCCGTGTAAATGCCTTCCAGGCGGTGCTGGCTGCTGGTTCAAGCAACGACACACAAGCACCTACTGACCCCAGTGGCCTTAGCGCCAGTAATGTAACTGCTACCACTGCCGACCTGAGCTGGACCGCCAGTACTGATAATGTGGGTGTAGCCGGCTATAATATATATGTAAACGGCAGCCAGTTTGCAACAGCAACCGGTACCAGCACTACATTAAGTGGCTTGAGCCCCAGTACCAGCTACGCTGTTTATGTAACTGCCTATGATGGCAACAGCAATGAGTCTGGCGCTTCTAATACGGTCAACTTTACTACCAGTGTAGCTGTGTTAAGCTGTGCTTCTACGGTAACGAGTTACCCTTATGCTGAAGGTTTTGAGAGCGGCGATGGCTGGAATCAGGACAGTGGCGATGATGGCAACTGGGTGAACTTCTCTGGCAGCACACCTTCTTCTGGCACAGGGCCTACCTCTGCCGTACAGGGCAGCAATTATATGTACCTGGAAGCTTCTACCAACGGTACAGCTGGCCAGATTGGTAACAATGCCACAGCCATATTAACCAGTAACTGTTTTGACCTGGGCAGTGCTACTTCAGCCACCTTCTCGTTCCAGAACCATATGAACGGTGCTAATATGGGTACTTTAACCCTGCAGGCCACGGTAGATGACCTGACCTGGGCTACCCTGTGGACACAAACAGGCAACCAGGGCAACGCCTGGAATAGCGTAAATGTTGATTTGGCTGCCTATGTGGGCGGTACTGTAAAGCTGCGTTTTGTGGGTACCACTGGCCCAGGCTGGGAGAGTGACCTGGCCATTGACGACCTGTCGTTAACTACCAGCGGTGGCCCTGGTGATACTCAGGCGCCCACCACACCTACCGGCCTTGCTGCCAGCAACGTAACAACCACCAGCTTTGATGTGTCATGGACGGCCAGCACTGACAACGTAGGCGTAACAGGTTACAATGTATACCTGAACGGCTCACTTGATGGCAGCACGGCTGGCACCAGCTACTCATTCTCTGGCCTTAGTGCCTCTACCACCTACACTGTGGCTGTTGAAGCTGAAGATGCCGCCGGTAATACTTCTGGCCAGGCCAGCACCAGTGTTACTACCAGTGACCCTGGCAGCTGCACCAACCAGACGGTTAATTCAAACAATTTTGAAGGTGGCTTTGGTATCTGGAACGACGGTGGCTCTGACTGCCGTAGAAGCTCGCGAGATGCTTCGTTTGCCAATAGCGGCTCATTCTGCGTGCGCCTGCGCGACAACACCAGCACTTCTGTTATGACTACAGATGCCCTTGACCTGTCGCAGTTTCAGGATCTGACCGTATCATTCAGCTACATTACCAACAGCATGGACAATGCCAATGAAGATTTCTGGCTACAGCTTTCTACCAACGGTGGTGGCTCGTTTGCTACTGTTGAAGAGTGGAACCTGGGTGATGAGTTTGTAAACAATGTACGTGAAAACGACGCTGTGACCCTTACTGGTCCGTTTACTGCCAATACCCTGCTGCGTTTCCGTTGTGATGCTTCTGGCAATAACGACCAGGTGTATATTGATGATGTGGTAATTACCGGTTGCTCAAATGGCACAACGGTAACCATTACCTCTAATAACCTGAGCGTGCCAGAGAGCTTTGAAGAAGAGTTTGACCTGGAAGAGGTTCGGGTATTCCCTAACCCTACGAATGGCCTGTTAACTATTGTTAACCTGCCTCAGGATGCCAACGTACGTGTGATGAATATTGCAGGCCAGGTATTGTACCAGGGTGTAACCACCAGGGTAGACCTGAGCGACCAGCCTAAAGGCATGTACATGGTACAGGTTATGACTGATGAAGCCCAGCGCGTAATTAAAGTCATGAAAAAGTAAGCCTGCCAGTAGTTTGATGTAACGAAAGTTGCTGAGCAACACTTACTGTAATTGTTAAATACAAGAAGCCCCTCATTGTTGAGGGGCTTTTTTAATTCAACATG
>CAZXTW010000504.1:0-5198 GCA_964643525.1 uncultured Roseivirgaceae bacterium | reverse complement strand
CTGCAAGCATCTCGCGCCGTTCGCGCAATAAAACTGCACACCGCTGTAAAAAAGGGGCTCGTTCGGCATAGGTCAGCCGTTTCCATTGGGCAAATGCCGCCTGGGCGTCGGTTAGCATCGTGGCAACTTCTAACTCTGTATGCAAGGCAAAGTTGCCATAATGGGTACCGTCGTAAGGGTTAATTGATTGGTAGGTGTTCATACAATATCATTTAGCAGGGTATGTTGTAAAACATACAAACCCAGTTTAACAATTTTGGCAGGCATAAAAAGCAAAAAGCAATAAAACACCATTGCTTTATTGCTCTTTGTTGTTGGGCAGTAACTTAAAGTTTACTTGCCTTCTTCTGCCAGGCTACCAGTAAATGGGCTTTGGTAATCAGTCTGGAAGGTCTCCCATGATGTGTTTTTATACGCGTCATCACCAAAGTACTGCATTATTTGATGAAAGCTTTCAGGGGGCTGAAAGCCCGGCACAGGGCTCAACAGGTTCATTTCCTCATCTAAAAAAACCACTGTTGGGTAGCTCATCTTATTTTGCATCAAGGCAGCGGCCAATTCATGATAGCCCCTCCTGCCAGAAGCAACAAATTTGAAGGTATGGTCTCTAAAAATCACATCTTCACGCTGCTCTGCATTAAACTTTACTGCATAATACTTTTCACTCATATAGTTTGCAACAATGGGGTTGCTAAACGTTTTCTTATCCATCACCTTACACCAACCACACCAGTCAGTATACACATCTATAAATATCTTTTTGGGGTTGGTTTTATTCCGTTCCATGGCCTCTTCAAAAGTAAGCCATTCAATGGTAGCAGCTACATGGCTGGTATTTTCAACTGTTTCGGCTGGCTTATAGGTAAATGCAAACGAAACCGCCAGAACGGCTACGAGCACTAGGGTATATGTGAGTTTACGCTTCATGGCAATTATTTGTATACTTGTGGCTAAGCAAATATAAAGTTATACGTGGGGTAACGCAAACCTACCACACATAGTTTACCGGTTTATGACAAGAGATGACGCATTTGCAATATTAACGACAATGACAACCGGCGAAAGCCTGTTGCGCCACGCCCGCAGTGTTGAAATAGTAATGGCTGCCTATGCCAACCATTATGGTGAAGATGTTACCGAGTGGGGCAATACCGGCCTGCTACACGATGCCGACTATGAAAAGTACCCAGACCAACACCCCAATATTATTGTTGAGCAACTGCGCGAGGCAGGCCATGAGCAAATGGCCAATGCCATAGCTGCCCATTACACCAAGTGGGGCAAGCCTTATAACACTTTATTAGATAAGGCCCTGCTGGCTTGCGACGAGCTTACCGGTTTTATTATTGCGTGCTGCCATGTAAGGCCCGGTAAAATTAATGGCCTCACTGCCAAATCAGTCATTAAAAAACTCAAAACCAAAAGCTTTGCTGCCAAGGTAGAGCGTGACGAAGTATACAAAGGTGTTGAACTACTGGACGTAGAACTTAACCAGCACATTACCTTTATTATAGAGGCCCTTACCCCACACAAAGATGAACTGCAAATAGGTTAATTAAAGTTAAAAGCTACCCCCGCTACAATTCGCATTGCGGCATGACGTTAACTATTTAGTTGCAACTTTAGCTTGTAAAAAGGGAACACACCAAAAACTGTACGCTTGCGTACAGCTTGCTGTACGTTTGCTAAACAATTGGCCCCATAAAAGGTTTTTAGTATACCCCTTAAGTACAAGCAACCAGCCATAACGCATTATTTAAAGTTTTGGCACAGTCATTGTAAGTTAATTATTGCAATAGATACTCTAAACTACGTCATTATGGAAAAGCTCATCAAATCAAAAAACCTGATCATTTTGCTAGGTATCATGGTGGCTATCCTGGCTACCGTAACCACCTTAGGTGCTGAATTACCACAGTTTAACCGCCTTGCTTCAGTTGAGTTAGAGTGGCCTGCGGTGCACCACCACATCCATCAGGTTAAAGCCCTAATTGCACAGGTTATGCATGGTATTTAATCATGGCACTAACACAAACTGAATCTCTAAACACATAGCTATAGCCCTACTTTTACCCCTACCCCCCTACCACAAAGTACACATGCCCATGAGGCGCTATTGGTAAAACCCTTTTATATTTGCCCTACAACAAACCTGCACCATGCAAATAGGGCTTATCTCAGACACACATTCGTTTTTAGACCCCAAAGTAAAGCAGCATTTTGAATTATGCGATGAGATATGGCATGCTGGTGATATTGGCACATTGCATGTGGCAGAACAGCTGGCAGCCATGAAACCTCTCAGGGCAGTGTATGGCAATATTGATGCACCAGAAGTACGGCACCGCTACCCTGAACATCTGCACTTTAACATTCAAGGCTTAACGGTATGGATAACCCACATTGGTGGCTACCCACCACGCTACACCCCTGCTATTAAAAAACAAATTCGCACCAACCCGCCCAACCTGTTTATCTGTGGGCATTCACACATTCTAAAAGTCATGAAAGACCCCAACCTGCCCAATACTCTGCACATGAACCCTGGTGCAGCTGGCCAGCAGGGGTTTCATAAATTCAGAACATTATTGCGCTTTACCATTTCTGAAGGAAAAATTGGCCAGGTTGAGGCCATAGAGCTGGGCAAGCGAGGCAAATAAAAAAAAGCTGCTTACCACAAGGTAAGCAGCCTAACTTTTATTCATTATTCAGAATACAGGCTAAAACCTAATTATTCTGCTTTAGGAGCTTCTTCATTTACTGGAGCCTCAGCCGCAACTTCTTCAGCCGGCGCAGCAGCTTCAGCTACTGGGGCTTCTGCTTTGTTTTTAGCAAATTCAGCCTTAATAGCCTCAACATCTACACGCTCAATAACAGGCGCACTTGTTAACTGCTTAATCCTGTTAACTTTATTATTGGCTCTGGCTCTATTTTTACGTGTTTTTCTTATAAGTCTTGTAACACCCATGGTTCTTTCTTTTTCAAACGAGGGGCAAAGATAGTAACCCCAACCTAAAAACGGAAACATACCTTCTATAAAAATATCACAAAACAACACAACAGCACTACAGGGGGTACTTTAATACCTTTTTGTTAGCTTTGGTCAAAATTTTTCAACCCTTATGAAAACGCAAAAGCCTTCAATACCTAAAGGAACCCGCGATTTTGGCCCTGACCAAATGGTTAACCGTACTTTTATATTCAACCACATAAGGCAGGTGTTCCAAAAGTTTGGCTTCATGAACCTTGAAACTCCCAGCATGGAGTACCTCTCAGTGCTAACAGGCAAATACGGTGACGAGGGCGACCAGCTGATTTTTAAAATACTGCGCTCTGGTGATTACCTCAGCAAAGCGCCTTTGCAGGCGCAAGCAAGCCAACTAAGCAATGATGATGACAATACCACGCTTAGCTGGCAACAACTGGGGGTTACAGCCAAAGCACTAACCCCTAAAATAGCAGAAAAAGCCCTGCGTTATGACCTCACGGTACCCTTTGCCCGCTTTGTGTCAATGCACCGTGGCAACCTGCCCATGCCTTTTAAACGCTACCAAATTCAACCGGTGTGGCGGGCAGACAGGCCCCAAAGGGGCCGCTACCAAGAGTTTTACCAATGCGATGCCGATGTAGTGGGCACCAATGCACTGCTGTGCGAGGCAGAAATCATTGCCATGGTGAATGAAGTGTTTGCACGCCTGGGCATTCAAAACTACAGCCTGAAAATAAACAACCGCAAAATACTTACAGGCATCACCGAAGCTATTGGGGCAACGGGTAAAGAAGGCCCCTTTTGCGTAGCTATTGATAAGCTGGATAAGATAGGGATGGAAAAAGTTACTGATGAATTACGCCAGCAGGGCTTTGACGAACAAAACCTTGAAAAGTTAGCTCCTATACTGGCCATGCAAGGCACCAACCAGGATAAAATCAACACACTGAAACCCCTGCTACAGCCGTCTGCCATAGGCATGGAAGGCATCCATGAGTTAGAAGAAGCCCTGATGCTTACCCAACAATACCAGGCTGATGCCATTATGCCTGAATTTGACATTACCCTGGCCAGGGGCCTTACCTACTATACCGGTGCCATATTTGAAGTAAAACCCCTGGGTGTGAAAATGGGCAGCATTGCAGGTGGTGGCCGTTACGACAACCTAACCGGTGTATTTGGCTACGAGGGTGTTTCTGGCGTGGGTATTTCATTTGGGGTTGACCGCATCTATGATGTGATGGAAGAGCTGAAGCTGTTCCCGGCTGACAATCAAATAACCACCAAAGCACTGTTAATTAACTTTGGGGCCGAAACGCAACCGTATGCCTTAAAAACACTGGCTGCCCTTCGACAGGCCAACATACCGGCAGAGCTGTACCCAACTGCAGCCAAAATGAATAAACAATTCAGTTATGCAGAAAAAAAGCATATTCCTTTTGTAATATTTGCAGGCACCGACGAAGCAAAAAATACCACGCTCACTGTTAAGGAAGTAGCGCAGGGCTCACAACAAACCATTACCTTGCAGCAGGCTATAGAAATGATGGCTTAGCCAGGTAACACCGGGGCACACGGCGGCGCTTACAATTTACCACTTATGGTGCCGTTAGTTCATCAGAATATGAAACACCCAGGTTTAAAAAATACAACCACACACTGGGCCATACTGTTGGCCACTATACTATTGAGCTTAGGTGCCAGGGCACAAACAGTTACCAGTGACCAGGGCCGCTTTCAGGTTAGC
This sequence comes from uncultured Roseivirgaceae bacterium, assembly GCA_964643525.1. Lineage (GTDB taxonomy): Bacteria > Bacteroidota > Bacteroidia > Cytophagales > Cyclobacteriaceae > CAZXTW01. The sequence continues at coordinate 462 of CAZXTW010000504.1, read as the reverse complement.
GTGGCTGGGGGGTGTGCCCCACTAACTATAACAGTAACCAACCTGTTTTCAGGCTTTACTGGCACTGTTAACTATATTTATGAGGGGGTAAACACAACCACTGATACTGTTTATACCTATGACACGGCTGGCACCTATGTCATCAGGCAGTTTGGAGCTCAATCGTCGGTAGATCTGGAAGACTCTGTAACCATTACCGTTTTCGATCCCTTAGAGCCACAGTTTGAAGTAGTACTTTGTGATGACAACAGTGCCATTGTAAACATTACTGACACCTACTATGACCGTTATGCTGTATTTTTTAGCAGCACAGACCCAGAGGCAGATACAGTAAGTGCTACCGATGCACCGCCTTCATTTCAATATGCTGATTCAGGCCCGCATACAATTACTGTTATTGGCCTTTTTACTGGCCTGGCCAACAACTGCGGCCAGGCATCAGAAACGTTTACCAGCGTAAAC
>CAZXTW010000503.1:0-5201 GCA_964643525.1 uncultured Roseivirgaceae bacterium | reverse complement strand
TGTATACCCCAATTATTGATTTTGGAGAGGCTGACAATGCCTCGCTGGAATTCAAGGTATCATACGCGGGCAACCCCTTTAGCTTTGATGAGCTGCGCGTGCTGGTATCTGTAGATTGTGGGGAGACGTTTCCGTTTGTGATGTACCGTAAAAATGCTGAGCTGCTGAGCGTTGCTGATACCAATGTGGCCTGGGTGCCCTCATTGCCCGAGCATTGGGTAACAGAAAATATTAACCTGAGCGCCTTTACCAATACGCAAGATGTGCGCATAGCCTTTGTATTTAGCAACGGCCTGGGTAATAATATTTATATTGACGATGTTGAGTTGTTTGCTGATAACCTGACCAGCCGCCCTAACGACGGACTTAGTGGCGACGAAGTGCGGGTATGGCCCAACCCGGCTGAAAGCCAGTTTAACGTAACGTTTAACTTTGACAATAAACGTGACCTTGACCTGACTGTTTATGATGCTACCGGCAGGCTGGTAGGCACCAGAGGCCTGCCCAGTACGTTAAATCAAACTTACCAGTTTGACTTTACTGACCAGCCCAACGGCATTTACCTGTTGCGCATTGTGGGCAATGACTTTGTGGTAACCAAAAGGGTACGCCTTAATTTCTAAACTGCCAAATAAACACCATATTTGCTGCCATATAAAACCCTAACCGCTAACCCTTTTGGGCATGAGCCATGCTAAACTAAATATGGCCCTTATTTTTGGGGGCCGCTCTGTAGAACATGATATATCTGTACTGAGTGCCAAAAACGTGTACAGCCACCTGAATCACGACAATTACCATGTGGTGTTGCTGGGTATTGACCAACAGGGGGGCTGGCACCATTGCACCAGCCCTGACCAGCCCATTGCTGACGGCCACCCGGTGGCCCTGGTGCTTGAAGGGGGCAAAGGTGTTTTTCGCAACCTTACCACCCAGGAAAACCTGCCCGTGTTTGACGTGGCCTTTCCGGTACTGCACGGCACTGATGGCGAAGACGGCAGCGTGCAGGGCCTGCTACAGGTGGCCAGCATACCCTATTTAGGGTCGGGCGTGCTGGGCTCATCACTGGCCATGAGCAAAACCTACAGCAAAAAACTGCTGCAACAGGCCGGTGTACCCATAACCCGCTACGCGACTTATACCAAGGCACAAAGCCAGGGGCTTACCTACCAGCAGGTGGCCAAAGCACTGGGCAGCCAAAGCATGATTTTAAAGCCTGCCAACCTGGGCTCATCAGTGGGGGTGGCCAAGGTAACCAACCAGGCCACTTTTGAGCAGGCCCTGGCCAACGCCTTTGCCTATGACGTAGAGGTGATATTTGAAGAGTTTGTGACAGGCCGCGAAATGGAAATTGCCGTAATGGGCAACGACCAGCCCCAGGCATCGGCCCCGGGCGAAGTGGTAGTAACAGGCAACCACGAGTTTTACAGCTTTGATGCCAAATATGTTGATGCCAACGGTGCAAAGATTATTATGCCCGCCCCCATTGACGATGCCGAGGTGGTGGCCCAGATACAGGCCCTGGCAGTAGCCAGCTATGTGGCCCTGGGCTGTGAAGATTTTGCCCGTGTTGACCTGTTTTTAACTGCCGATAACCAGGTGTATATTAACGAGATTAACACCATACCGGGCTTTACCAATATTAGTATGTTCCCCAAGCTGTGGCAGCTACAGGGCATTGAGTATGCCCCGCTTATTGACCGGCTGGTGGGCCTGTGCCTGAAGCAATACAACGCCACGGTGCAGCGCAATACTAATTTTGAATCTGAATTGTCGTAAGCAAGCACAAATTTTTACATCTTTGCTGTAAGTTACCGGATTTGTGATCAACGCATAACACGCATTTATGTTCATTAAACGAGCTACTACTTTTAAGGGCCTGCTGTTGCAATTGCTAGTTATTGGGGGCATTGGCACCCTGCTGGTGTTGTTTTTCTTTTTTGTTTGGCTGCCCTACCTCACCAACAAAGGCGATACCCTGACTGTACCCACCCTCATTGGCGAGAGCTTTGAGCGCATTGATGAGCTGGTGGTGCAGCGCGAGCTGCGCTTTGAAGTGGTAGAAGACTCTGCCTACGATGGCAAGCAACCCCCGCTCACAATATTGCAGCAAGACCCCAAGCCGGGCTCTAAGGTAAAGAAGAACAGAAAAATATATATTACGCTTAACAGCAAACAGCCCCCGGTGGCGCGCATGCCATGCCTGATTGACGGCTCAATTAAAAATGCCCAGGCCCTGCTGGCCAGTGCCGGCTTAACGCTGGGCAAAATTACTTATAAGCCCGACAGGTTTACTAACAGTGTGTTAGAGCAATCGTACAAAGGCAAAAGCTATACCTGCGAAGAGGTAGAGGCGGGCGTGCTGGTACCCAAAGGGGCTGCTATTGATATTGTAGCGGCCGATGGGCTGGGCAACAGCACATTTGAGGCACCCTCGCTGGTGGGCCGCCCTGCCGATGAGGTGGTTGAGTTTGTACTGCCGGGCCAGGGCCTGCAGTTGGGCACTATGGTGTTTACCGGCCAAACCCCTGCCAACCCAACTAACCCAGCCGACAGCGCAGGTACCGGGGCCGATACTACCCAGATAAGCATAGGCATTATTGTGCGGCAACGCCCCGCCCCCGGCAGTAAAATACGGATTGGCGAAACGATTGACCTGTGGGTATCAGGCACTGAAGAAGATTACTTAAAGTATAAGGAAGGCGGCAGCGATACGTTAAACCTTGAGAATGTATTGAACAACAACCGATGACCAGAACCAGAAGGAATTATTTTTTACCCATTACAGCCTGCCTGCTGCTGTTACTGACTGCCCTGCCCGCTACGGCCCAGTTGCAGTTGTACCCCATACAGGCACCGCCAGCTACTACAACCCATACCACCACACGCACCAGCGGCACAGAAGATGTAACTGACCCCATACCTATACCGTTCTGGGAAGATTTTTCTACCGGAGCCTCAGTGGCAGATACCAGCCGCTGGCTGGCCAATGATAATGTGCGCATTGAACCCAACTTTGGTATTTTTCCGCCAAGTATTAATGTGGCTGTGTTTGATGGTGCCCGTGCCAACGGCGGCCCCTACAGCACCACCCAGGATGATGAAGGCCTGGCCGATAGCCTGGTATCGCGCATTATGGATTTGTCAGTCATACTGCCCACCAACCGCAACACCACTTACTTTAGCTTTTTCTGGCAGCGCGAGGGCCTGTCTGAACTGCCCGACCAGGGCGATTCGCTGGTGCTTCAGTTCCGCAATGTCGATTCAGCCTGGGTTACGGTATGGAACCCGCTTGACAGCGCCACCCAACCACCCCTGACAGATTTTACCCAAGAGGTGATTAACCTAAGCGCGCTTACTGGCAATTATTTTCATGACCACTTTCAGTTTCGGTTTCAAAACTACGCCAACCTGAGCGGCAGCTTTGATGCCTGGCTGATAGATTATATACTGCTTAGCCAGGACCGCCGCGACCGCCTGGCCGAAGGCTTTTATTTTGACCGCGTGCCCACACGCTACCCCACCCCATTCAGCAAGGAGTTTCGCGCCGTACCGCTAGACCATTTCAGGAATGATACCGAGCGGTTTATTGACAGCACTTCTATTATTATTACCAGCCTGGCCCGCCCCGGCGATTTTAACGGGTTTGAGTTTTCGGTTTACCTGACAGATAAGGTGCAGGGCGATACGCTGGAGGTGTTGCAACAAAACCAGGATGAATCATTTACCCTGGCAGGTAATGTGCCCCCCCGAAACTCTATACAGGGGGGTGAGCTACGCCGCATTATTGCCCCTACCCCAACGGCAGCCGCCCTGCAGGCCCGCATTGATACCATTAAAGATACTGCCGTGGCCGATTCGGCCCTGCTGGTGCTGAACAACCGCTACGAGGTGATTACCAACGACGGCCCCCTGATTTTAGCGCAGGCCGATGGCACACCCGACACGGTGTTTAGCGTGAATTTCAGAAGTAATGATACAGTCAGTACCGATATGGTGCTGTGGGATTATTATGCCTACGACGACGGCACGGCCGAGTTTGGCGTGGGCATTAACCAGAACGGGGGCCAGCTGGCCTACCAGTATATTTTGAGCGAAGGCGACGTGATGACGCATATTGATGCGTATTTTCCGCTGATTGGCACGGTAGACGGCCGCTCTGTACGCATTAAGGTATGGAAGCGCCTGGGCACTGAGCCCGGCGACCAGCTGTATACCAGCGATATTTTAACGCTGCCCAGCCCCGATGCCGTGAACAGCTTTGCGCGCTTTACTGTACCCACGCTCACTGTGAGCGATACCATTTATATAGGCTACGAACAGTTGACAGATAACCGCCTGGCCGTTGGCTTTGACCGCAATACCAATAGTTTTGATAAGGTGTTTTTTAATGTGAATGGCGTGTGGCTGCAAGACAGCACCCTGAGCGGCAGCCTGATGCTGCGACCGGTTTTTCAAGAGCGTACCGTTACTTCTGTGCCCGGCAGCCCTGGCAGCACCCTGCCCGCCATTGGGCTGTACCCTAACCCCAGCAGCGGCCTGGTAACCGTTACCGGTAACTATGATGTGGCCCAGGTGTTTGACCTGTACGGCCGCCAAATGGGCACCTACAGCAATGGTAAAAATGTGTTAGATTTACAGCACCTGACCAACGGTATGTACATTGTGCGGTTTAGTTACCGCAATGCCACGGTTAGTAAACGCATCATCATTAACAAATAATACCCTTACAGTAGTATGGAAGACATCACCCCCGCAGAGCTGAAGCAGCGCATAGACAATAAAGAAGAACTGAATATTATTGACGTGCGCGAAGAATGGGAGTATGAAGAGCAGAACATTGGCGCCCAGCTGATACCGCTTGGTACGCTGCCTGGCAAAGTAGGCGAGCTGGCCCACCTGAAAGACCAGGAGCTGATTGTGCACTGCCGCTCTGGCGCCCGTAGCGCCAATGCCAAAAAATACCTTGAGCAACAAGGCTTTACCAAAGTGCGCAACCTGCTGGAAGGCATTTTGGGCTACAAGGCAATTGATAATTGACAATGAACAATTGATAACGCCGTAAGGCCTTTAGACATCGTAAAAGACGCATGGCCTGCGTCTTTTTTTCTACCATGATTATCCGGTTGGGGATTGATGAGGGTAAAGCCACTGATTTATAACGGCTCACGTCCGGCACAGGTACAGCCTTAGTTGGGTCT
>CAZXTW010000502.1:0-5248 GCA_964643525.1 uncultured Roseivirgaceae bacterium | reverse complement strand
CCCCAGGAAAGCCGCCCGCATGCCCTGGTGCTCAATGTTTATTTCAGTAAGGTTAAACTCAGGGTGGCGGTAATCAAACAACAAGTATACCTGGTGCCCGTGGTGTTGCGTAACGGCACAAAGGGTGGCCAGGAATTGCTCTAACTGCTTTTGTTGCAGGTAGCTGGTTACACCTTCTAACACAAAAAGTAAGGGTTGCGGGTGTTGTTGCAACAGAGCCTGCAACCACAACAGGTTAAGCATACTGGGGTATGCCCTGTTGTGCACCTGTGGCATAGGAGGCAGTAGTGCATTGCGCAAGGTAATTACCGACTGAAAGTCAAAATTATACCAGGCACCTATGTGCTGAAGTTGTTGTGACAGGCGGTAGGTGCGGGTGCACAGGCCGCAGCCCAGGTTTACGATAACCCAGCTACCCTGTTGCTGCTGAAGCAGTTGTACCACAGTCTGGTCGAACAACTGGGCCCGCCTGATAATGCCATACGCGGCCAGCCGCGGCATGTAGGGTACTGGTGGGGCAAGTTGCAGCTGGTAGATGCGCTGGGCGTGGGGGTCGTGGTAGCCCAACTGTGGGCAATGCTGAGCAGCCGTGGCCCTGGCCTGAAGGGTATAAAAAAGTGAGTGCACCTGTGGCTGCATAGGGGTCACCAGGCTACGTAAATGGGTTATATTAACCTTTGAGTTCATAATATGAGGCACTGTACGAATACTACTAACTTACCTTCAGGGCTTTGACAACAAAGATGGAAGCAATGCCAATCAGTACCGCCAGATAGCCTACAATGTTGTAGTTGAATATTTCGCCATTGGGCCCTTCAGTAATGATAAAACCTACGGCTAATGAAGCCAGCCCTGACATCATTTGCTGCATGGCACTGATTACGCTCATGAAGCCACCCCGTTCATGATCGGCCACCGTGGCTGTTATCATGGCATCGCCAGGGATCATCCGGCTGTTGGCCAGTATGTAAAATACTGAGGTGGTGGCCAGCATCACCACCAGTGATACTGGTGGTAAATGGGTAAGTACTACGGTTACAACCAGCATAATGACAATGAGTATGTACAAGATGCGGTGTTTGCCAAACCGATCGGCCAGGAAACCCACCAGAGGAGACATGGCCACGTTCAAGGCCCCGCCCAGCAGGTATATAAGCTTGACGGAAGCCTGTGTCATGCCTACATTTTTTACCAGGTAGGCAGGCATTAACATGAGTATGGTTACGGGCCCTACGTACAGCAGCAGAGCCAGGGCCAGGGCCAGGCGGGCATTATATGATTTGTAGGTGTTATAAATAAACTGAAAGGGTGATTGCTTTTTTTGGTGAGCTGCTATGTGGCCGTTCATGAGTGGCAGCCCAAAGGCAGCCAATACAATGGCCAGAAACATGACTATGGCAATGAATATGAAGGCTGCCTGCCACTGAAAGTTTTCAGATAGGTACAGCCCGAATGATACGCCCAATACGCTGGCCAACCCTGCCCCTATAAACAGCATACCCATGGCTTTGCCTCTGCGCTGGTAAGGAATCACATCACCCACAATGGTAAACAGCAGGGCAGTAATGAGGCCACCAAAGCCCCCGGCAATGATGCGCGCCACAATAAGCATGGTATAGCTGGTGGCTACCATGCAGCAAAGCATGCCCAGTAAAAAACCTGCTGAAATGGCAATTAATGCGGCCTTTCTGCTAAATCGGTCAATAACCAGTGCCCCGGTAAGGCCCACTACAGCGGCACTGAGTTTGTAGGCCGATATGACTACAGTAAACTGTTGCGGGGTAATTTGCAGGGCCTCAGTAAACAGGTTGCCCAGGGGCACGATCAGTATCAGGTCGGTAAGCATGCCAAATGACACCAACGTGAGTACAAAAAGCAGGGTACGCTCTACACTAGGTTTTAACATTGTTTATGAACTGCTATAGAAATATACTGTTTGGGTTTAACTGTTTTTCTGTGAGCGGTGTTGTGCGCCAGCCCAGCTTGACCGGTACCTGGTACAACCTGCCTGGGGCGGTACGCCGCCAGAAGTGCCTGAGCCCTGGCACAATAACACGCACCACAGGCAGGCCCACATCTGGCTGGGTAAGGTTAAGCACCAGTACTTCTAACCCCAGTTGGCGGGCCTGCGCCAGGCAATAGTGCAGTGCCGCAGGTACAGAAGGCCCACACAAAGTTGAATAACTTTTGGCAAATATCTTAGGGGGGCCTGTAAAAGGGGTAAGGTACGGGTGCTGCTCAATGCATGCATGGGCCAACCACTGGTTAATTGCCTGCCTGGCAGCACTACGGCTAGCTTCAGTATTGTTATTGGCCAGGGGTAAGGCCTGGTTTAGCTCTGTCAGGGCGCGCTCAATAGCAATGCAGGCATTTACATGCGCCCCAAAGGCATACAAAATTTCATGGCTTTGGTTAGGGTTGTTTTGGTACGAAACAGCAGCAAACACGGGTATGTTTAGGTCATGGGTAAGGTCAAGCACAGTAAGGGTACGCCCCTTGCTTGCAAACATTGCTGCCACACGCTGCACATAGGTGCTGGGTACTGACTGTAGTTGTACAGCCGGCCGCTGCAGGCGGTTGTACCACCAGATAGCAGCTGCGTCACGCTCGGCCAGCTCTAAAAAGCCTTGCAAAATGGCTTCCTGCAGGGTGTTGCCAGCCGCACAGCCATTAGAGTCAGGGTAGGTAAATGCCTGCTGTGTAAGCTGGCTGGGGTGCTGGGCATAGCAAAAAGCTGTGGGTAAATAGCGTACGTGCTGGCCCACCAAGGGCTGTAGGGCCGTCCACCCCAGGGGCTGGGCTGGGTTAAAGGGTTCTGGCACCGCCTGGGGCATTGGAGTGGTGAGGCCTTCTCGCCTGCTGGCTGTGCCCTGCTTGTACTGCGCCGGGCTATACAGCATGCACTCATTAGGGTGCAAGGCATTGGGCACCTCATTCAGGCTACCATAGATAGCATTGGGCTGACCATGGTAGGCCATGCTGTACCGCTCAAGGGCCTCACAAAGGGCACTTGTTTTTGCCTGGGCAACGTTTTTTCCTTTGCCCCCATTATGAGCTTTCAGGAATGCTCCTTCAGTAATACCAGCCAGGTTAAGGCTGCCAGCTGCCATGAGGTTGGTACCGGCAGTGTAGTTGTGAATGGTTTCATTGTTGAAATTGCCATAAGGTGCTACCTGAGGCACCACGCCAGTAATGGGGCTGATGTGATGCTTGTAGGTATTAAAGGTAACCTGAGGCGGTAGCACGCGGTAACCATTGTTTGTATGCACTGCGTGCTGCTGCATGGCTGTACCCTGGCTGACTGGCATTGGTACAGCCTGACTGTTGGCTGGCTGCCCACAAGCCGGGCACTGGGGCCGCTGCACCAAATGGTGCCTTTCAGGCTCTGAGGGGGTTGCATTCACGGCCAGCACACCATTTATTAAGGGGCTTGGGGCAGCCCCCCCCAGATAGGCCGCTATTTGGGTGGCTGCCAGGTGGTAAGCCGCTTGTAGCAGCTGTGGGTGGTAGGTACCAGGTGCCGGTGGCAGGTAGGGCTGGCCAGTAGCCTGGCTATATATTTTTCTATAAGGCTGGTTAAGCTCAATGCGGTGCTGGTAACACTGCCAGCAAGCCGTTTGGCCCGGCAAAAACAAAGGGCCCACAAGGGGCTGGTTGCCAGTGGGCCGCACCAGCAGCCAGGGCTGCTGCTGGGCCAATGCCTGTTTATTGATGGCCTGTAGCTGCTCAAAGTCATAGTCAGCACAAACAACCACCTGCAATGCTGGTGCCCCCTCAGTACCAATATTTGCCTGCTGGCAGGCTGCATAAAAGGGTACCAGGGGCACCTGGCCCATAGCCTGCACGGTTATATTATATTGTGTGCCGGCAGGCTGCGCTGCCCCAGGTTCAGTTTCAGTTTCAGGCTGAGCCTGGCTTTGCTCATGGCCAGCCTCTACAATGTAGCCCCGCTGCTGCAACTCTGTGAGCGCAGCCATAATTTGGTGGGGCAGTGCCTGGTTCATAAAAGTAACCATTAATGCTGAGGCAGGGCATGGGGTGGCAGCAAGGTGTAGCAGCAGCCTTGTGTGCAGGCCCCCTTTTATAAGGGCACCCCCATTGACAGAGTATACAATGAGGGTGTTATCTTGAATGGGCACACACCGGTAGCCGCTGTGTAGCTTCAGTAGGTTCAACTGGGGCAATAAACTTAAAATGCGCAAAAGGTCATTAAAATATCGGCCTGACGCTCGCTTTCTTTGAAGCTCACCTCAGTAAGCACATCAAGGTAAGGGGCAAAGAAAGGCACATCAACCACTACATCAAACTCTTCTAACTTTTCCTGCACTTCCAGGCTTACGAGGCTGTAGTCTTCATTGCCGTTTGAAGAATTACCCAGGCTTCTTTCAGAAATGGTCTGGAAGCCACGAGAAAGGGTGGTAGCAGCCCTGCCATCACTGCCCTTTTTAACGATCAGGTCGTCTTCTGGTGAGAAGACATCGGCATTCCATGCCCGTTCAGTGATTCTGATGTAGTATTCATGATCGCTGGCATCAGCCGCTCTTCTTTTTATAAAAATAACTGGCCAGGCAATGTTGGGGTTTAAAGTAATGAATGCAGTTTCGGGTATTTCCATGCCGCAGCCCTTCCATTCAAACCAGTGGGGCATTTGGGCCGCTTCAAAACCAGGGTCATTTCTGGTTAATATTGTTCCTATATTGGCTTCATCAGCCTCATTGATGTTCACTTTTACATGGTGGTTGGTAAGTAGCAACCATCGGTTATGGCTAGAGGCCTTATAGGCTTTTAAAAAGCCTTTGTTAAGCGATATAAAGGACATTAAGAAGTTTTGCCTCAGGCTAATACGAATAATTTCATACTTTCTGGAGATGGGGTCCTGTTCTTTGGGGGCACCTGCAGGAGGGTGATCCTGGGTTTTGCTGCGCTCCTGCTCTTCAAGGTATTTGATATGTTCCAGAATGGACTCGTAATTGAATTTTTCCAGTGTGTTCATTTTATTGCTGTATTGAGGGTTTAAGGTTTATTTACTGTTTTGGTTGTGTCATCATAGTGGGGCTGTACCGCTTGTAGCTGTGTTATGCGTAGGGCCAGGGCCTGATCTGTTTGCTGGTGTTGTAACAGGGCAGCGGCAAAACTTTGTGCAGCCTGAAGCTCAAAACATGCAATTTGGCAGGCCTGTGCCAAAGCCATGGCTTTTTTATAGTGGTTGGTTACCGTGGGTGTCAGGGCGTGGCCGCCCACTACATAT
>CAZXTW010000501.1:0-5251 GCA_964643525.1 uncultured Roseivirgaceae bacterium | reverse complement strand
CTGGAGCGTGACATGGGCCGCAACCCGTTGTTTGATGTGATGGTAACGTGGCAAAACACCGCCACCAACCAGTCTGAGCAAGGGGCCGAAAGCACACAAGCTGGCCCTGCCATGCAACAGATAAGCAGCGGTTACCAGGTGGCTAAGTTTGACCTGACGCTTACCTTCTTTGACGCAGGCAACCATATTCTGGTAGGTGCCAATTACAGCACCGACCTGTTTAGCCAGTGGCGCATAGAGCAGTTGCTGCGCCACCTTGAAAGCCTGGTGGCCTGCCTGGCAACGCACCCTGAGCAACCCATTGCCACAGCTGGCTATATGGGGCAGGACGAGCGCCAGCAGGTGCTGGAACAGTTTAACGACAATTATAGTGATGTACCAGAGGGCCGCTCAGTGGTTGAATTGTTTGAAGCACAGGCCCGGCAACAGCCTGAAGCTACAGCCGTTTTTGCTGACGATGGTGCGCTTACCTATGCACAGCTGAACCAGGCTGCCAATCGCCTGGCCCATTACCTCATAAGTGAAAGAGGCATTACCCCTGGCCAGCGCGTGGGCCTTGTGATGACGCGAGGCATACATATGCTGGTGGGCATTATGGGCATTACCAAGGCCAGGGCGGCTTACGTACCACTGGGGCCTGACTTCCCGAACGAGCGCCTTACATTTATGGCCCAGGATGCAGCCCTTGAGTTGTTGCTAACCAACTACGAGGTAGCCCCTGAGGTGCTGCCAGGCCTTGACCGGGTTAATATTAAAGCAGATGCCAGCTTATTTGACGGGTATAGTAATGATAACCCAGCCGACAAAGCCAGGCAGAGTGACCTGATGTATATTATGTATACCTCGGGCAGTACCGGCAAGCCCAAGGGTGTGCAGGTGCAGCAGGGCGGTGTAGTGCCACTGGTGCTGGATACCAACTGGGTGCAGTTTACCTCGGCCGATAAGGTGCTGCATGTAGTGAACTATGTATTTGACGGCTCGGTGTTTGACTTCTTTGGTGCCCTCATTAACGGCAGCGCCATTTACATGGCCAATAAAGATAATATGCTGGATGCCGCCTACCTTGAGCAGTTTATTACCACGCATGGCCTGACGCTTACCTTCATGACTACGGCCATGTTTAATAACCTGGTAGACCTGAGCCCTGCTTCTTTGCAAACACTGCGTAAGGTGTACTTTGGTGGTGAGGCGGCCTCTATTGACCATTGCCGCCGCGCTATGGCTGCCAAGCACCCCGATACCCTGGTGGTAAACATGTACGGCCCAACTGAAGGTACAGTCATGGCCACTGCTTATAACCTGAATTACCTCACTGACGATGTGGTAACCGTGCCCATTGGCCGGCCCATTAGCAATAAGAGCCTGTATGTGCTTGATGCCAACCTGCGCCCTGTGCCAGTTGGCGTGCCGGGCGAGGTATGCGTGGGCGGCCCAGCCATTAGCCTGGGTTACCTGAACCGTGACGACCTGAACGCCAAAAGCTTTGTACCCAACCCGTACCGCGAAGGCGAGTACCTGTACCGTAGTGGTGATGTGGGCCGCTGGCTGCCCGACGGTGCCATTGACTTTATTGGCCGGAAGGACTTCCAGGTAAAAATAAGAGGGTACCGCATTGAGCCAGGCGAAGTAGAAAACCAGATGCGCCGCCACGAGCAGCTGAGCGAGGCCCTGGTAATGGCCAGCAAAGGCAATGATGGCACTCAGTACCTGGTGGGCTATTACACCGCACATCAGGCACTGCCAGCAACCACCCTAAGGGCCTGGCTTGGCCAGCATATACCAGACTATATGGTGCCAGCTTACCTGGTGGCCATGGAGGCCTTCCCGCTCACGCGCAACGGCAAAATAGACAAGGCACAACTGCCACAGCCTGCCACAGCAGAGAAGCCCGCCTTGATAGCGCCTGCAACAGAAACCGAGCGCAACCTGCTGGCCTTATGGCAACAGGTGCTGGGTGTTGACAGCATCAGCACTGACGAATCGTTCTTTGCCCTGGGTGGGCATTCGCTCAAAGCCACCAGGCTGTTGGCCTATGTGCGCCAGCAAATGCAGGTGCAGGTACCCCTGCGCACCCTGTTTGAACAGCCCACCATTCAAGGGCTGGCCGCAGCCATTGACAGTAGTGGGGCCGCCGATACCGCACAAATTGTATCTGTGCCAGAACAGCCCAACTACCCATTAACGCATGCGCAGCGCCGCCTGTATGTGCTGCACCAGTTTGAGGCACAGCAAACCGCATACAATATGCCGTTTGCCTGGCAGTGGAACGGCACGGTAAATCGTGATGCGCTCGCCACGGCCCTTGAGCAACTGATTGAGCGCCACGAAAGCCTGCGTACCACCTTTGTGATGGACAACGGCCAGCCCAGGCAGGTGGTGCACCCCACCACCGTTGAGGGCGGCACCCTGCAATACACTGACCTGCGCCAGCATGAAGCCCCAGAGGCTGCTGCCAAAGCATTGGCTCAGGCTGAGCATGACGTTGTGTTTGACCTGCACAATGGTCCGCTGTTGCGCAGCCACCTGCTACAAACGGGGCAGGAAGCCTTTGTGCTGTTGCTGAATATGCACCACATCATTTCTGACGGCTGGTCAATGCAGGTATTGCTCAAAGAGCTTACCGCCCTGTATGCTGCCAACCAAAGTAACAAAGCCGCCAACCTGCCGCTGTTACCCGTGCAGTACAAAGACTATGCGGTATGGCAGCAAAAGCAATTAAGCGGCACCCGCCTGGAAGCACACCGCAACTACTGGCTGGAGCGCTTCAGTGGCGAGCTGCCTGTACTTGACCTGCCAACCGACTACCAGCGCCCGGCAGTAAAAACATACAACGGCGCGCATATAAACCTGGCCCTGCCGCAGCAGTTGGTCAATACCCTTGAAGCCACCGCACGCCAGCACAATACCACCAGCTTTGTGGTGTTGCAGGCACTAACCGCAGCCCTGCTGTACCGTTATACCGGCCAGGATGATATTGTGCTGGGCACCTCAGTAGCAGGCCGAGAGCAGGCCGAACTGGAACACCAGATTGGCTTTTATGTGAACACCCTGGCATTGAGGCACCAGCTTGGTCAAAACCTTACCCTGGCTGAGTTTATTGAGCAGGTAAGCAACCATACCATTGATGCCTTTGCGCACCAGGTATATCCGTTTGACAGCCTGGTAGATGAGCTGGACGTGAAGCGCGACCTGGGCCGCCACCCACTGTTTGACGTAATGGTACTGCTGCAAAACTTTGAAGGCACTACCAGTGAAAACCCAGGCCAGCCAACTAAGGCTACCAGCCAATCAGTGCAGGCCATTGGTGGGCTTGACAGTACCAGTAAGTTTGACCTGACCTTTGGCTTTGTACCTGCCGGTGAAGGCCTTACCCTGGCATTAACTTACAATACTGACCTGTTTGCTGCGGGCACTGCCAACCGCATGGCCCAGCACTTTATTCAGCTGGCCGAGTGCCTGCTGGATGCCCCACAGCAAACCATTGCCACTGCCGAGTACCTCTCTGGTGCTGAAGAGCTTTCACTGCGCCATGTATACAACAGGCCGTTGGTACAATACCAGTCTGTACAATCGCTCACGCAGTTTTTCACTGCGCAAGTGCAGCAGCAGCCTGATGCCGAAGCCCTGAAAGTAGGTGATACCGTATTGACCTACGGTGCGCTTGCTGCACAGGCCAACCAGATTACCCGTGCCCTACAGCAGCAATACGGTGTGGCCTCTGGCCAGCGCGTAGGCCTGTTAATGCAGCGGACTGAGTTTACTCTGGCAGCCTTGTTGGGCATTCTGCAGGCTGGGGCGGCTTATGTGCCTATTGACCCTGATTACCCCGAGGCACGCATCAGTTACATCTTAGCTGATTCACAGCCAACCCTGCTCATTACTGACCAGGCAGCGCCAGCTACTGAGGCTACCTCAGTAACGGTTACTGACTTGCAGGCCATTGCCCGGCAACAGTCGGCAGCCCCGGTTGAAACAGCTATAAAAGCTACTGACCCGGCTTATGTAATCTACACGTCAGGTTCTACAGGTAAGCCTAAGGGCGTGGTTATTGCCCATAGCAATGCCGTGGCCATGGTGCACTGGGCATTAGATGAGTTTGCCCAAACGCCATTTGCCATTACCTATGCGGCTACCAGCTATTGCTTTGACCTGTCAGTATTTGAATTGTTCTTTACCCTGGCAGCAGGCAAAACCATCAGGCTGTTGCCTGCCGCTACCAGCATAACCGAATGGCTGGGCAAAGACGAGGGCGTACTGCTCAATACAGTACCCTCGGTAGTAAGCACGCTGTTGGCTGGCAAGGCCAACCTGAGTACTGTGGTGGCCATTAATATGGCTGGTGAGGCATTGCCTATGGCCATTAAAGAAGCCTTAGACTGCGACGCCATTGAGGTACGTAATTTGTACGGCCCCTCTGAAGACACCACCTATAGTACAGTGAAGCGTTTTACCAATGCCGATACACAAATTACCATTGGCAAGCCCATTACCAATACGCAAGCTTACCTGACCGATGCCGCTGGGCAACTGGTGCCCGCTGGCCTGGCTGGTGAAATTTGCCTGGCAGGCCACGGCGTTGCACAGGGTTACCTGTTCCGTGACGACCTGACTGAGCAGCGCTTTATTGATAACCCATTTGGCCCTGGCAAGCTGTACAAAACGGGTGACCTGGCCCGCTGGCTGCCTAATGGTGAGCTGGCCTTTATAGGCCGGAAAGACCACCAGGTGAAGGTGCGCGGTTACCGCATTGAGCTGGGCGAGGTAGAGACGGCCCTGCTACAGCACCCCGGCATTGAAGGGGCAGTGGTGGTAGGCACTACCGAATACCTGGCGGCTTACCTTACAGGCCCTGCTGTACCTGAACAGGCAACAATAGCTGCTTTCTTAAAAGAACGCCTGCCTGCTTACATGGTACCCACGTATACCATTGCTATGGAGGCCTTCCCGCTTACGCCAAATGGCAAAACTGACCGCAAGGCCCTGCCAGACCCGCTAAGTACACAGCAGGGCAAGGCTACCGAAGCCGTGCCGCCAGCTACTGAGCTAGAGCGTGACTTGTTGCACCTGTGGCAGCAGCACCTGGGCACAACCGCTATTGGCGTGACTGATAACTTCTTTGAAGCAGGGGGCCACTCGCTCAAAGCTATGGGCCTGGTACAGCAGGCAGCTGAGCAATTGCAACAGCCTGTTACCCTGCGTGACTTGTTCAATGCGCCAACGGTGCGTGCACTGGCCACCCTGTTAAGTGAGG
>CAZXTW010000500.1:0-5258 GCA_964643525.1 uncultured Roseivirgaceae bacterium | reverse complement strand
AGAATGACAACCCAGGAACGTATAGAATATATGGGCCGCGTAGGTGCCGAGTGGAAAGAGTATACCACCCGCCAAACCCTGCATAAACAAGGCCTGAAAGAAGGGATTGAGCAAGGTGAAAATACCACTATGAATGTATTAAAGGCTTATTTGCAGCAAAAGCAAAGCCCTGAACAGATTGCAAACGCGCTAGACTTACCTATTGAAAAGGTGCAGGCCATCATTGATAACTTTGGTACAGAATAACCTTACCCTATCAATACCCTGCACTAAATTGATAAAACACCCCTCTGATCTGCACGCAGCAGTCAGTGGGGTGTTTTGCTATAGGCTACCTATACCTGCCTAGTGCCCCTTCTACCATTTTGTGTTGGCTGTTCCGTATTCTGTGTGCTTTTGGTTGGGCCACAGTACTGATCTTTGCTGCTGAACAATCAAACACAAAGCCATGACACATATTGATACCTCAAAACCAGTGTTGGTTACCGGCGCCAACGGGTATGTAGCCAGCTGGTTGGTAAAGCAGCTGTTAGACAAAGGCCACACCGTACATGCCGCTGTGCGCAACCCCAACAACCACGACAAGGTAGGCCACCTGAAAGCCGCTGCCAGGCAGGCCCCCGGCCAGATTAAGTTTTTTGCTGCCGACCTGCTGAAGCCCGGCTCGTACCAGCAGGCCATGCAGGGCTGTGAGCTGGTGTACCACACTGCCTCGCCCTTTACCCTTGATGTGAAAAACCCT
The DNA here is from genome assembly GCA_964643525.1 of uncultured Roseivirgaceae bacterium. Classification (GTDB taxonomy): domain Bacteria; phylum Bacteroidota; class Bacteroidia; order Cytophagales; family Cyclobacteriaceae; genus CAZXTW01. The sequence continues at coordinate 4,516 of CAZXTW010000500.1, read as the reverse complement.
CAAAAAGACCTGATAGAACCTGCCGTGCTGGGCACTGAAAATGTGCTGAACACTGCCAAGGCTACACCCTCAGTAAAGCGCATTGTGGTAACCAGTAGCTGCGCTGCCATTTACACTGATGCCATTGATACACACAACGCCCCAGGTGGCCGCATTACAGAGGCAGTTTGGAACACCACCGCCTCGCTGGCCTACCAGCCCTACTCTTATTCAAAAACCCTGGCCGAAAAGCGTGCGTGGGAAATTGCCAATACCCAAACCCAGTGGGACCTGATAACGGTTAACCCCGCAGGGGTGTTTGGCCCGGCCATGAACCCAAAGCAAAACACATCAGAAAGCCTCAATATATTAAAAATGCTGGGTGGTGGTGATATGAAAGCGGGCGCACCCAAAATGGGCTTTGGTGTGGTTGATGTGCGCGACGTAGCCGCAGCCCACTACCAGGCAGGCTTTAACCCCAATGCCCAGGGCCGTTACATTACCTTTGCCCATGAAACCAGCCTGCTAGAAATGGGCCAGGCCCTGCTGCCCAAGTATGGCAAGCAGTTTCCCTTACCCAAAAAAGCGGTACCCAAATGGTTGTTAATGCTTGTAGGCCCCATGACCAGCAAGCTGTTTACCCGCAAGTTTATTCGCAATAATGTAAATATTGACTGGCGGGCAGATAATACCAAAATCAAAAAAGAACTGGGCATTACCTTCAGGCCGCTGCAAACCACTATGGAAGAAGCATTCCAGCCCCTTATTGACGAAGGCCTGCTACAGCCCAGCAAGTAAAATTCAGGGCACTACAGCGTACATATCATATACCTGGCTATGGGGCATTGACACGGTTAGTGCGGGTGGCCCTTCGGCCAGGCTATAGGTAAAAAACAAAGCAGCGCCCGACCCACCAGATACTTTGCCACGTAGTAAATGGCCATCAACCGTGGCCAGCCGCACAATAGTTGTGTCAGAAAGGCCCACCAACTGGGGCACGGCCTGTTTTTTAAAAACAGTACTATCAACAGCAAACAGCTCATCAAGTGCCGCCCGCCGTGCACTGTACGGTTCATTGGCCAGTGCGGCCACAAGGGCGGGTATGTCAGGCGTATTGGCTGGCGGGTTGCTGGCTGGCGGCCCACCCGTTGGTCCACAGGCCATCAAGCCCAGCAACACGCTCAGTACAACAGCTAATAAAATGTTTCGCAGCATGGCTCGGTTCATTTAAGTTGTTTGCATGTTTTTTGCCCGGTAACTATGGGCAGCATCAGGTCATTAAAAAACCGTGCCCGCGCCTTTACTCTGGCGCTGTCGGCAGCAGGCACCTTTTTGCCTTTCAATATATTGTTGTGCGCCTTAATCATAGTGGTATCTAACACACAAAGCCCAAGCACAGCCAGGTGTATGTGGTTGCCTTTATCTTTCATCTTTTTAGTAAGCGCAGGGTCTAAAGAGTTAAAATTATCATCACCATCTAATTTGCCCAGCACCTGGTCATTACCGGTAATTGGCTTCCAGTTTCTGGTCAGGCTTTTCGCTGCTTTGGTGTGGCCATAATCCAGAACAATAATGGCCCTGAAGGCTTCCCCCCATTGGCAAAGCACCTTTTGCTGTATTTCGCCATAGGCATCTTTCTGCACAAAGCCCCCCTTAACAATAGGGCGTACATTAGCCTTGCCCAGCTTGCCCAGTGTTTTGCCCCCATCGGTACTCACGCGCGAGCCAATGTCAATTCCTTCGTGGGGCAGGTTCATCCCTTTCATACTGGGCGGGGCAGTTAGGGTACCGCCCCGGTTGGTACGTTCTTTCGTAAACTCCTTATCGTCTACCCCAGGTATAATGGTAGTGCCTTTGGGCAGCTTAAAGGGCACCTGCATCAGGCAGGCGCAGGCCCGCTTTAACGAGTCGGCTTCTTTAGGATGGTCAGTCTCTTTTACCGGCACCCATTGCTGCTGCTTCTTGTCAAAGCGCTGCATACCTGGTTTTTGCCCTAACCATTCTGGAGGCTTTTCATCCTGGTAATAGGCTACAGGGGCGGTACCAGCCAGCACCAGTACCAGTAAGCCTAAAAAGAGCAGTTGCTTAGTCATGGCATAAGGCTTTGTTTTTCAGCAATATTCAATATATCAGGATTTGCAGCCAATGTCAAGGGTTTGAACTGAACAATAACGAAGAGGTATTTAGACATGGGCATTGTTGGCAGCAACCAGCCAATAGTAGTACGCGCCACGCCATATTTTCATTTCTTAAGGTTTCATAATGTTTAGGCTGGGTAACTGCTCTAATTTTATGCTTTCAGTAAGCCACGTGGGTTTACTGCCCAACAAACCAACCGATTTAACATAAAAGTAAAAAGATAATGGCACGCTTTCACGAATCACATATTAGTAAGGTACAGCGTATTATAGGCTATGTACTGTCAGTATTATTCAGCCTTCAGATTTTAATTGCTGGCGTTTTAAAATTGATACATGAACCAGGCATTGTAGGGCGCATGAGCCAAATTACCAATTGGGGCGATAAGTTGTTGTTTGTGGGCATTCTAGAGCTTGTAATATTGGTGGTTTACTGGGTACCCAAAACTATGAAGTTTGGCTTTTACTTATTCTGCTCATATATGGGTGGTGTTATTGTGGCCGAGGTAGTTGCCGATACCGAACCAACAGTAGGTATCGTGACTACCATACTGTTGTATGCTGGCACCATTATGCGCAACCCATCATTGCTTAAGTAAAGTTTATGCTGATCAGGAGGGTCAGCAACCTAACTGCTGAAAGAGGTTGCAACAGCGGGTTGTTATACAAAAACTAATTTTAGAGTTGGGTTAACCCTTTTGGCTGGTTTTCTTGGGCATTTGGGTTTACCTTCACTCTGGGTACTTTGAGTTGCCTCTGGCATGCTTGTGATGCCCCTCTTGCCCAAACAAATCAAACGCAACTTGCATTTTTTTTAAACGCAAGTTGCGTTTTGAGTATATGCAACTTGTATTTCATTTATATGCAACTTGCATTTGGTCTAAATGCAAGTTGCATCAGAACGGAATGCAAGTTGCATTGGTTTAGAATGCAACTTGCATTAGGTGCACCCCTACGGGAGGCACACCCCTTGCCTATAGGTACCCTACCCCCTTGCCCATCTATAGCCCAACCCCTGCCCTACCTATACGCCTGACCGGTGCCCGGCCTGCGGTACGGCCAGGCAATGCCTGTACCACGCCACCCCAAGGGCTCAGCACGTTACCCAAAGCCCAACCCAACTAAAAGCACATAAGTAAATACCTGTTACCATTGCAACCTAATTCACTTATTTACAGGGGCAGTGCTATAGGCCAGCAAGCAGTACCTCATTGTAAGCTATATTTCACAAACATTATGCTTGTTATGAATGGCAGCTTTCTTAAATTAGTGGCAAATACAACCAACCATGAGTAGCCGCTTAACCTACCTTATTTGCCTCACAATAGTTGCAGGGGCCATGGCCTGCACGGCCGATGTCCCTGCCCCGGCTTACGTGCCCGACCATTACAGCCGGGGGCTTGAGCTGGCCCATAGCAGCATGAATGATGCCCTAACGCACGCCCAGGCACATATTGACCTGGCCCAGCAGCAAGGCAATGAACGCGAGCAAATAAGAGGCCAACAGCTGGTGGCTTACATTAACCAAACCAACCAGCAGTATATGGAGGCCTTTACGGCCATGGCCGAAGCCTACAGCCTGGCAGCAGAGTTTGGCACCGACGAGTTTACGGTATACCAGTTTTTAGTAATGGGCAATGCTGCTTTAGATTTAGGGGCCAGCCAGGCCGCCATCGTGTATTACCAACGGGCGGTAAACCTGTATGAAGCAACCAAGCGGCCTGGTGACAAACCTTATGCTGGCAAAGCCCTGATGTACTGGGCACGCTGCCTGAATGATACAGATGCCAATGCCAAACGCTTATACCAAAGGGCCCTGAAACTAGTCACCAGCCCCAGGGTAAAGGCAGAGGTTTACATCTACCTTGCCCGCTTCAGTATTTTTGAAGCTGATTTTGATAAGGCTGAAGTGCTGATACAGCGGGCCGCCCAAACTGACAACAGCGCCAGAACACAGTATATGGTTAATTATGAAACCGCATGGCTACTCAGGTTTAGAGGTAAGTTTGAAAGTGCCATAGCCACATTTAATAATGTGCTGGCAAATGACAACAATTATACGCCTATGCAGCAATTTAAGCTGTATAAAAGCCTGGGCGAATGTTATGAAGCCAACGGCCAAACTAAACAGGCGGTTGAGCAGTACCTTAAAGCCTGGGACGTAACCCACAACAAACCTTTGCGAAAGCTTCAATTGGCTAAGCTACTATTTCCTATCATGAAAGGGCACCCGCGCCAGGCAGAAATTGCCCAGCGCAAAACCGATATGGAGGTTAAGCAAGCCCAGGCAATGGATGCCATCAAAACTGAAGCAACCACGCAGGTGTTGCACCAGAAGTTTTTTCAGGCTGAAGCGCGGGCCCTGCAGGCCAAAGCACAAAGCACACAATTAACCTATT
>CAZXTW010000499.1:0-5260 GCA_964643525.1 uncultured Roseivirgaceae bacterium | reverse complement strand
ATTTTTGTCCAGCATATAATTCTGTAGTCAGTTAATGCTGTACATCACCGTGGTTGGAGGCGCGTTGTTGCTGAATGGCTACAATGGCAGCATGGGCTTCGGGCACCAGATCATCCTTCAGGCGTTCGGCCAACTCGCTTTCAATCTCTACTGTTCAATAAACTGTTGCATCAGGGTTTTGAGCTGTAGCAGGTCTGCTTTGGTTTGCAGCACCTGGTCAAGCGCAGGGTTGCCCATGGGCTGTATGGTATAGCCAGCCACGGCATTGCCAAAGCTGAGCACCACAAAACGGTCTACCATGCGCTCTTTCAGGGGGTGGGGCAGTTGCAGGGCCTGTACCACACTTTGCTCAACACCAATATGCACCATTTCATGTATGAGCGTAAACAGGGGCGAATCGTACATCTTATACCTGCCGTCGGGTGTGGTAAACAGGTGTATGCTACCCTGGTCGGGGTCATAGCTGCCGCCAGGGCCATACAGGGTCAGGTTTACGGTGTAGGTATCGTACACCTTAAACGGCCAGTCATAGCTGGTGCCCTGCAGCTGAACCAGCAGCTGCCTTAGCCTGGGGGTAGCCGCCTGTATATTGGTTTGCGCCGCCAGGTAATCTGCCTTGCGGTAGGCCTTATTGCGCATAAAGGCTTCCAGCCTGGGGTAATAGGCCTCATTGAGCTGGCCCTGCCGGGCCTGGGCCAGCAGGGTATCCATCAACGGCCCTCTGGGTAGGCTAATAGAATAGCCCTGCCGGTCAAAAAAAGGTATGTCATACAGCGTGCGCCAAATGTACCGGGCCTCCTCTTCAGGTGTGGGGATGTGCACCTCAATCGCCGGGGCCTCATTCAACTGCGCAGCCTCATCTGCAAAGCGGCGCAGCGTTTGGCAGGTCGTGTTGGGGTTGTAATAGCCGTGCCCCTGGCCCTCATAAATGTACACCTGGCTGGTGCTGTCGGGCCGGTTGGTGTTGGCCAGTTGTTGCTGCATCAGCTCTGCATGCAAAACCGTGGTTTTACCATCGGTAGTGCCCTGGTGTATTTCAAAGGGGGGCAGCCGGTGGGCAAAATAAGCTGGCGAGGCGGCAATGAGCCGCCGGCGCATGGTGGGTAAATCGGCCTGTGGGGTATAAAACACCGCTGGGTAAGAGTAATGCAGCGGCTGTTGGTTATAGGCAGTGGTATTGTGGAAGTTGGTATGGGTTGATACGGCCATGGCATAATGTACCCGGTTAGAGAGTGCCCCCATAATCAGGGCCACAGTAGCCCCCCGGCTGGTGCCTGCTGCCAGTACCGGGGCATGGGGCTTGTTGTAGTATTGCTTTACCACCTCTAAAAAGGCAGTAGCATCTTCGGCGGGGCCCAGCCAGGCATCACCAGGGTAACCTTCGGCCCGGTAACAGAAGCCGTTACCCCTGATTACATTGCCACGCATGGCCGGGGCAATGAGCAGGTAGTTATTCAGCTGGTCGGGGCATGTTTTGGCTGGCAGGCGGTTCAATAAAAAGCTGCTGCGCACCACATCCATTTGGGTGCCCCCGCCTATTAACCCTACCATAATGGGGGCATTGGCCACGTCAAGCCCCTGGGGTATGCGCACCATGCCATAATGCTGCTGCCCGTTAACGGTATGGCCAAATAGTTTTAAAGAGTCTCCATTGGGGTAAAGGCCGGCATGCAGCACCTGCACATTTTGGGGGGTAAAATCTTTATTGGCCCATTCATCCAGCACCTCGGTCAACTCCTGCTGGGTGGCCGGGGCAAAAAGCTGGTCACGGGGTACTTGTGGGTCGTACACTGTGGGGTGGTAGGTAGCATTTTCAAAACCAATACACGGCTCGGGGCCAACATCTACCAGGTAATTGAAGTCATTGTTAAAGTCAATGAAGTAAAGCTCTGACAGGGTGGTGTAAATGGCAAATATGGCTAGAAAGGCAAAAGCATGCGTTTTTTTACCCAGGGCAACAATACTAAGTGGCAATACTACCAGTGCGGCAAAGCCCAGGTAAAACACATTTTTTGCAATGGTTGAGGTGAACATTCCTGGCAACCAGGTACGTATTGCCCAAAACAGCAGAAAAATTACGGCTACCCCCAGTGCCATGCCTACCCCCTGCTGTGTGGGTTGCGTGCCGCCAAACCGCCAAATAACCACAACCACCAAATAGCAGAATACCAGCCACACCCAGCTAAAATACAACAAAGGCACTGTACCAGGCACTACACGGGCAAAGCCCAGCATACCCAGCAGGTTAATCACAGCAAAAACCCACAAGCCAATAGTCAGTAACTGCTTGATGCGGGGCGGCTCAATGGTTTTAATGGCCCGCCGGCTATACACAAAAAACAGCCCGGTAAACAAAAGGCCAAGGGCCGGGTACCACTGCCCAAACCAGGGCACCGTACTAATTAGCCGCACGTCAATGGCTACACTCAAGCTGTTTAGCCCCACAATACCTGTAAAAACAAGTGCCAGCCCGTGCAGCACCACATCAGTAAAGTGCAGGCGCTTTTGTTTTACACATTGAAACAAGTGCCGCAAAAACAACACTGCCAACAGGGCCGAAGCCATAATGATGAGGATGATGCCTGTTGGGCTGCCATAGCCCGCCCGCCAGATAAGGCCTGTTAGCCATAACAGTAAGGCTACATTAATGCCTACTAACTTTAACCGTAAGTTGTTGAATTGAGTACTCATAAGATTTAAAAAGATTACAACTAAACATAAAAATTAAACTTGAACCAACTAATTAGTAAATAATACCGCCATACACAATAGTGATTGGCTTAAGCGGTCAAAATATTCTATGAAATATGGCGCAGCCAGGCAACCGTGCAATTGAAATTAAAGCAGTAATACAATAGCATCTACGGGCTTTAAGTGATTAAACAAAATAAAATACTACTACGAGGCAAGCTGAGCCGTTGACAATTAGTAGCCTAAAAGGGCTGAAGATTACAATATTTTAAACCGCTCAAGGCATTAAGAGGCTATTTTTAGCACATTTACATTACCAATTTGCTCATTTGCTATAGTTATGCTAACTTGATATAGCTAATCATTAAACAACCTTATTATTTATGAAATACCCCGTTTGCCCCAGGTGTGATGGCACCCAGACAGTAAAGAGCGGTGTAGTTGGCGAGCGCCAGCGCTATAAGTGCAAAAAGTGCCAATACTACTTTACAGTAAACAAAATAGGCAAACAGATAGACAGCTACTATGTGGTAAAAGCCTTACAGCTTTACATTGAAGGGGTAAGCCTGAGAGAAATTGAACGCCTGCTGGGGGTAAGTCACGTATCAGTCATGAATTGGGTAAAAAAGTACCATATTAAAGCACCAGAAAGCCGAGGCTACCACCCCACCTACCAGATTTTGAGCCATGATGAGCTACAGGAATTTTTTAAAAATAAAGAGAACATTGCCAACAGTGGCTTAATTATCAATGAGTTGGGTGATAAGTATATGATTATAAAATGGGAGCGTTTTAAGGGCTAGGCTACAGTATATATATTTAATTACCATATATATACATACTGTATGCAAATTGAAAACAAAAACACCACCTTGGTTTCATGAAATTTTGAGAGGGGCCCCTTTACTGATCATTAACCTCTTAAAATGAATAATGAATGAAACTATACCATTTTGCTACTGGAATATGTGCAGTATTATTCTGCTGTATTAGCCTGATTGCTTTTGGGCAAGACCAAGACCCCCAAGAGGTTGACCATAGCTACAAACCTTTAACGGTTAAGCTTGACGAGAGCGGCAACAAGTACATCCGCTTCATTACCTGGCACCAGATTTGGGCTGAGGATGGCAACTTAAACAATGACGTAGACGACCAGGGGCTAACCATGCGCATCAGGCGCAGCCGCCTGCTGGCTTACGCCCAGATTTCGCCCCGCTTTTTGATTTTAACCCACTTTGGGTTGAACACCCTGAACAGCCGTAATATGGACCCTATTGGCGATGCCCGCGCCAACAACACCTCGCAGCTGTTTTTACACGCTGCCTGGACGGAGTTTAAGGTTAGCAGCGGCGACGAGTTGTACCTGGGTGCCGGCCTGCATTACTGGAACGGCCTGAGCCGCTTTACCAGTGCCAGTACGTTAAACTTCATGACGCTTGACAATTACCGCCAGGCCTGGGCAAGCTTAGGGCTGAGCGACCAGTTTGCCCGCCATATTGGGGTGTATGCCAAAGGTAAAATTGGCAAACTACGCTATACCCTGGCGGTGAATGACCCTATTTTTAATGCCCTGGGCTCGTCAGATACCCCTGCGCAAGGAGCCATTACGTACAGCGGCCGCCGCCTGCTGGGCGATGATGCCGGCCTGTTGACTGCTGCCTATGTTGATTACCAGTTTCTTGACCAGGAAAGTAACAAGTTGCCCTACCGTGTAGGCACCTATCTGGGTAAAAAGCGGGTGTTTAATATTGGTGCCGGCTTTATTAACCACGGCAACGGTACGGCTGTGTTAGAAAACAATGGTACTGTTACAGGTAGTGACGTGAGCCATTTTGCCCTTGACGCTTATTATGATGCGCCTGCGGGCGATGGTGCCATTAACGCTTATGCGGTGTACTACAACTTTGATTATGGTGATAACTACGCCCTGGGCACTACCTACGGCACAGGCTCCTCAGTATATGGGCAGTTTGGCTACCTTTTTCCTGAATTTACTGACAGAGGCCGGCTAATGCCTTATATAGCCTACAGCACGCGCGATTTTGAAGCATTTGAAAACGCAGGCAATACCTTTCAGTTTGGGGCCAACTGGTTTATTAACGGCCACCATGCCAAAATTACCCTTGAGTATGCCAGCACCCTGGTAAACCACACCGGCCCGGAGCCCGACAGGGTAAACCGCTTTACATTGCAAACACATATCTTCTTATAATATGAGCACAGAACATAACGATAAAAACAAAATGAAGGAGTACTGGAGCACCAACCTGAAGTACCTGGCTATACTGCTCAGCATCTGGTTTCTGGTATCGTACGCCTTTGGCATCCTGTTCGTAGACCAGCTTAACACCATCAGGGTTGGCGGCTTTAAGCTTGGCTTCTGGTTTGCCCAGCAGGGCTCAATCTATGTATTTGTGATTCTTATTTTCGTGTATGTGCGGCTTATGAATAAGCTTGACCAGAAACACGATGTAGACGAAAAATAGTTTTTACCTCTAAATTGAATTGATTCATGGATGTTTCGACCTGGACCTATATAATCGTAGCCGCCACCTTTCTGTTATACATT
>CAZXTW010000498.1:487-5263 GCA_964643525.1 uncultured Roseivirgaceae bacterium | reverse complement strand
CAGGCACCAGCGGGGTCCCCAAAGGCGTTATGGTGCCCCACAGGGCAGTGGCCAACCTGATGCGGGGTATGCAGCACCGCATTGGCCTTGACAAAACCAATAAGGTATTTGCTGTAACCAGCTATACATTTGATGTATCAGTGTGCGACTTGCTGCTGCCCCTGTGGTGCGGGGCGCATATTGTACTGGCCAGCGAAGCCCAACGGGCCGATGGGCGGCAGTTGGCGCAGGCCATTGCCCGGCACAAACCCACCTTGATGCAGGCCACACCCTCGTTGTGGCAACTGCTGGTAAGCAGCGGGTGGGCAGGCAGCCAACACATGACTCTGCTCAGTGGGGGTGAGGCACTCACAAAAACATTGGCACAGCAACTGCTGGCCCGCTGCCACAAGCTGTGGAACGTGTATGGCCCAACTGAAACCACTGTATACTGTACGGCCATGCCCGTAACCAAAGCGGCACTTAAGCAGCTTCATGAAAAAGCTATTGTACCTATAGGTAAGCCCATGCCCAATGCACGCATACTGGTGCTTGGCCCTACCGGCCAGCCGGTACCTGTAGGCGTTACCGGTACCGTATATGTAGGCGGCCCTGGCCTGGCCAGCGCCTACCTCAACAACCCAGAAGCCAACCAGGCATTTGGCCAGCACCAGTTTGAAGGGCACCCCGCCCAGCGCCTGTACCATACGGGCGACCTTGGCCGCTGGCTGGCCAACGGCCATTTGCAGTACCTGGGCCGCGCCGATGCCCAGGTAAAAATAAGGGGCCACCGCATTGAGCCTGCACATATTGAAGCTGTAATGCAGCAACACCTGCCCCTGCAGCAGGTAGTAGTGCTGGCCCATACGCCTGCCAATAGTGCCACCCAGCTGCTGGCCTTTGGTGTGCCCGCCATTGGGGCAGAGCCAGTGCCCGCCACCCTGAAAAAACAGCTGGCCAACCTGTTGCCCCAGGCCATGGTGCCCCAGCACCTGTACACAGTACCTGCCATACCGCTAAACAGCAGCGGCAAAACCAACCGGCAGGCTCTGTTAGACCTGCACCACAATGCCCTACAGGGCAATCGCCCCGTAGTGCCGCCCCAAAATGAAGCCCAGCAGCAAGTGCTCAACATTTGGCAGCAGGTGCTTAACCAAACCAGCATTAGCACAGATGCTGATTTCTTTGAACTGGGCGGCCATTCGCTCACGGCGGCACAGCTGGCCGTACGCCTCAGTGAGGCCACCGGGCAGGATGTGGCTGTGCAATTTGTTTTTCAGCACGCCACCATACAACAGCAGGCCCAGCACCTGCCCATAGGCACCAATGCCAATGAGCAGAAGGGGGCTAAACCTAACCAAAGCGTATACCCCCTAATGAAGGCGCCCAGCAACCAAACCAATGCCGGGGCCCTTACCCAGGCACAATACAGCCTGTGGTTTATTGAGCGGCTGCAAAACAAAACCAACGCCTACAACCTGCCGGTAACCTTCAGGTTTGAATACTGGGTTGATGCTGAGGTGCTGGCCACCAGCCTGAACCACCTCATACAAAGGCACCACCTGTTACGTACCGCCTACCCAGATGAAGGTGGGCAGCCCGTGGCCCGGTTAATCAATGAGTTTACGCTAAAGCTGCAAACGGTTGACTTGCAGCACCTGTCAGGGAATGAACAACAGGCTGAGGCAGAAGCAGCCTACCAGCAGCTGGTACAGCACCCTTTTGATGTAACACAAGGCCCGCTAATCCATGCTGGCTTCATCAGGCTGGCCCCGGCCTCTGCCATACTGGTGGTTACCCTGCACCACATCATTGCCGATGGCTGGTCGGTAGAAGTATTCACCAAAGAGCTCACGGCCTGCTATGAAAGCCTGCAACAGGGCCAAACCCCCAGGCTACCCGCACTGGCCTACCAATACAGTGACTTTGCCTGGTCGCAACAGCAATGGATGTCAGGTGCCGGTTTTCAGCAGCAGGTTAATGCCTGGGTGCAGGCCTTGACGCCACTGCCACCCCCGCTGCAACTGCCGGTTGGGGCAGCACCTACTACCCCCCATGGCACACACCGCATACAGGGCGGGCAATATACCCTGCCGCTAAATGCCCAAAAAAAGCAGGCCATTGAGCAGCTGGCCCGCGAGCACCGCACCACTACCCATATTGTACTGCTCAGCATTTATGGCCTGTGGCTCAGCCTGCTGTGCAGGCAAAAAGCCCTGGTGGTAGGGGTAACGGCCACCTCAAGGCCACACCAGGCCCTTGAGCCCCTTATTGGGCTGTTTGTCAACACCCTGCCCATTGTCATTAATACCACCAAAGCCAGCAACCTGGGGCAATTGATACAAGCCGTGCACCACACTTCTGTAGCTGCCTATACGGCGCAGCATGTGCCGGTAGAAAAAATCATTGAAGCCCTGAACCCTGAACGAAAGGCCGGGCAGCACCCCCTGTTTCAAACAGGGTTTACCTACCAGAACCTGGGCGGCCCCTCATTGCTGCACACCCCTGAAGAGCGCGCCTACAGCCCCAACCTTGACCTGACCAAAATGGACCTGGGCTGCTGGGTGGGCGACAGCCCCAACGGGCTTACCTGCCAGTTTGAGCACAATATACTAACCGTACCAAAGCCACTAATGGCCCAGTGGGTGCAGCTGTTCAGCCATTTGGTCGATACTTTCACAATAGAAAACAAAGAAAGTTTTGACAGCTGGGCCGCTTTTCAAGCATTAGAAAAATAAAAATGAATATATTAGAATGACCTAACCACCAAGGATATGAAAGTTAAGTTTGACAATTTAGTAATGCCCCCATTCCAAGGCAAAACAGTAGAGAGCGCCTATGCAGAAAAATACTATTCATGCTATGCCACCGCTGTTAATACCAACCCTGGCAACCCAATTAAAAGATGGTCGGGTTGGTTTAACGTACCAGAAAAGCCTGTAGAAGAAGGCGACCAGAAGATTTTGATTTTTAGCGGCCTGGGCATCTCAGGTGGGGGGTATTACCCAACCCCTTACGGCTATTTATATGGGGCCAACTGGTTTTACATTACCCCCATTTTGCAGTATGGCCGCATTGAGGTAGGGGCACCGCACCAGTGGACGGGTATTATCTGGGACTCTGGCAATGTATTTATGGATGCCACCTCTGCTTTTAACCCCTATGCCGCCTCAAGAAGGGTACTGCAGCTGGAACCGGGCGACCATGTGCACTTTAGCGTTGAACTGTTTGGTAATAATGCAGAATATGGGTACGTCTACAAATCGGTGATGAAAAAGGTAGATCATTCACGTGAAGCCCCTGAAGATGTAACTGACCCCAGTAAAATATGCACCTGGGAGCACATCACGGGCACCTGCCTGTTAAATGAAGCCATTGTTATGCTTGAAGTGCACGACATTAAAGACTGTGCCGAACTGCCCGCACAATCTACCTGCACCTTTAATGACCTTAAGATTACTAAATTATACGGTGAGGCCTGCGACAATGAAATGGCTGGCTGGTACCCGGCAGGCTCTTCTTTGTTCCCTAAATGCGACCTGGGCATGAAGGTAGTCAACAACTCATTTACTGATGGCAAAGTGAAGTTCTTAATTAACCACAGCAAAGTAAGAGAGCAAAACTTTAGCCAGTTAATGGTATAAGTTCAAACTGCTTAGTAACATCTAAAGCGTTAAGCCTTGGCATTGGTCAAGGCTTTTTTATTGAAAAACAATCAATAACCTACTTGAAACGGCAACTTTACTGTAAAAAGACCTGTTTTAAAATCATCAAAAAATGATATATTACACAACGTTTCACGAAACAAAGCACGCTGTAACAGGTTTTGATGGGTTCATTGATTGATAAGTTTACTTATGCCGGTACGCAAAGCATTAAAGATAGCCGGTTAAAACGCAGAATTATCTTATCTAACCATCTGGCCATGATTCTGGCCGGGCTCATTCTGTTATTTCTGGTATTGCTGGTGGCCAAAAACGGCTGGCCCAGGTACAGCAACCGCAACATTTTACTGGCCTCACTGCTTACGGCCTTCTCTATACCGCTACTCAACCAAAAAGGGCACAACAAACTGGCCAACCTCTTGCTTAGCTTTTTGCCACCGCTTACCTGCCTGTTTATCTCTATCTTTGATAAAAAGCTCAACTACATCTTTGCCAACATCCCTGGTAATGACTTTTACACTTTTCGTTTTTTAATCCTGGCCACCTCACTTATTCCCCTCACGCTCTATGCCCTCAAACAACGGGGCTGGTTATTTGCCGCCCTACAGCCCAGCTTTTTGGGTTTGTTGTTTTTTGATGCCCTGCACAACCTGTTTGGGGTGGGCTTTTACCAGCTGGGCTCTCCGTGGATTTCTTTCCTTTTTTCTAGACCCTCCCTGAACGTCACACCTTCTAAACAAAGGAGTAAGGTCGATTTATGGTATAGCCCAATAACATTTGTTAGAGAAGTTTATTCGTTACTTGATCAAAATTTTATCACAGCCCGTCTGGAATCACTCGTAGGGATTTTTCCTCGGCAAAATTTTAATACTTACCCAAAAATTTTGCCACTCTTAACAGACAAAGTTTTCGTCTAAACCTTTTCTAACAAATCAATGAATCAGGGGGTCTCTTAATTGACAGGGGCATTGGAAAATGTTCACAGAAATACAATGCACTTTCACCCTCACGCATGGGCTAAAAATGTTATTAATTTTACCAATATTGTGAATCCAGCTTCTGTCATCCGGTTTCGGAATAATTCGGTATTCTCAGCCAGTTTCGGAATCAAAGTTGTGCCATTTAACAACAT
>CAZXTW010000498.1:0-468 GCA_964643525.1 uncultured Roseivirgaceae bacterium | reverse complement strand
CGAAAACCTTGTAATAAATAAAAGGATTGCTTATGGTAAATACCAAATTATACAGAGGTAGAGGAAAGCCAATTAAAAAAAAATTTATGATTGATTTTTTTTGGATCGTCAGCCCTTTTTTCATTCCAGTTTCCTCCCTTGCACTTCATCATCTTCGTATATGAAATTCAACGGAATAGAAATTTTTGATAAGGTTATTTATTCCCTAGGAAAAGTAATCATTGAACCAACGGGCAACAGATTTAACCCCTGGATAAGGGGAAAGTTTGAAAAGGACAATTGCTATTATACCCAATTGCTATATATAAGGATTTTCTAGAGAATCCCATTAAATTGAAAGTCGGATATACCGTGGAAAACTTATGGTCGATATAGTACAAAATACTTCTACAAACCTTGTCCGCGCTTGCTACAACGGGTGGAGGTAGGGTATTTGAAAAAAGGTATGGGCGGGATTTTTGGCGGAGG
>CAZXTW010000497.1:0-5275 GCA_964643525.1 uncultured Roseivirgaceae bacterium | reverse complement strand
ATACAATATTTTCATTTCATCATATTCTGTACTGTCAATATAGGCCACAGCTTTGGCAAGCTGCGCCGCTGCCAGGTTATACCGCCCGGTTTGCCCATACATCGTGGCCTTCAACCTATAGACATGGTGCAATTGGTGCCTGCGGTAGTTATAATATTGTTCTGACTTTAGCAGGTTACTGAGTAATGCCTCCTCGGCCATTTGCAGGCACTTACCTGCGCTGTCATAATTGCCTGTTTGCAACATATGGTCTGCAATAACCTGTAACCCCTGCTTTAAATAAGTATCGTTGTTACTGATCTTGGTATAACCAATTAAAAGTTGGGCGTAATGAAGGGAAGAATCCGTCATATCCAGATCACGGTAGTCAAGCATCATATTGCGGTAAATAATATCTAGGTAGTCTTTAAACTTAGAGTTTTCAGACAGGTATTGTGCCCTTTTAAGGTAACTGAATGAACGCTGGGTATCGTAACCAATACGATTAACAACAGAAGCAATGGAGGGGAGAATCCTGATTTGCCAGCTTGTATCATTTTGTTGTTCGGCCAACTGCTCGGCCTTTAAAAAATAAAAAGCGGCACTGTCAAGGTTGCTGTATTTCTGGTCATACATGGCTGCTTTATTGTACAGTGAGTTAATCATACCATGGTAGTAATTGCCATGTTGAGAGAGCTCGTAAGACCGATTAATGCAGTACCATGCAGAGTCAAGGAGATTCATTTGCCTATAGTAGTTGGCCGACTCAGACAGAAAGACTGCCTCTGTTTTGCCAGCGTGCTCTGCTTGATTAAGTAATTGCTGGGCACGATCAAGAAACACCCTTGACAAATCATACCTTCTGGCCACTCTGGCAGCGTAGCTCATGCTACAACAGAGCTTTACCATGTATTCATCATTGGCACTGGCCAGTTTTTTAAGGTATTGCTCACCAAGCGCAATACTTAGCGGTATTTGGTTGCTGTCAATACAACTATTCACATGATTGTATGCTGCCTTAGAACCGTGCTTTAGAGTAATCGTATCAAGTTGTGCCAGCATAACTGAATCATACTGCGCATGGATAAGCACAGGTAAGTGCAACAATACTAGCATAACATAAAGCGGTACATGTTTTTTCATAACGTAAACGCTTAAATTATTAAGGTAACAGGCGCTTTTGTGCGCTGTGCTGATCTTTACTGTACAATTGGCAGGTTAAGCCATGAACAATCAAGGCTATACTACCGGGTGTTTAGATTGCACAGTGACTGTATCATGTTGTGCAGGACCTTCAGTGACAACTGTTTTACCCAACTCAAGTATAAAGGTAGAGCCGTTACCTAAAGTACTTTGCGCATACAGCTTAGCCCCCATACGCCTGGCAATATCAGCACATAAGCTCAGGCCAACCCCTGCCCCACTGCTGCTGCGGTCTAATGCCTCTGCATTGAAATTAACCTGAAAAAGGCCAGCCAGCTTTTCTTCACTCATACCCAGGCCAGAGTCACGCACAATCAGGTTAAACCCATGGTCTGTTAAAGCTGCTTCAATAGTAATCTTTCCCTTTTCAGGGGTATACTGCACGGCATTGCTTAGCAGGTTGCGCAAAATAAAACGCAGCATATCACGGTCAGTTTCAATACTATAACCAGTGTTATACTGTGTAATATGAAGCCCTTTATTGCGTACCACAGGGTTCATTAAGCTTATCTGCTCGGCAATGAGGGTATCTAACAAAAACTGTTGGGGCTTATACACCATATTATCGCGCTGCAGCAGCACCCAAAACAGCAAGTCACGCAGCATGGTATTTACCGTCTTAAATTCATCAGTTACATCAGCAACAAACTCGGGGTTTTGTTCTAACAGCGTGCGGGTATCCTGGTTGTCCATCAACTGCAATAAAATACCCAGGTTATCCATGGGCCGCCGCAAATCGTGCGAAACCATACTGATTAGCTTATCCTTGGTTTTGTTACTGTCTTTCAGTTGGCCGCTGGCCAGGGCCAACTGCTGGTTTTTGTCTTTAATTTTTCGGTAGGTCAGCACCCCGGCAACCAATAGAAAAATACCAACACCCACCAATACCAACAACAGCGTATTCTGGGCCGCCTGGCGCTGATTTTTATTTTCTAACAACAGTATTTGCTCCTGCTTTTTAGCCGTTTGGTACTTTTTATCGAGCTCAGCCGCATTTTTTAACGACAGCGAGTCGTACAACGCATTAATCCTTTTCTTATCTTTTTGAGAATACTGAAGCGCTGCTTCTAAGTACTTACCAGCTGCCTCATGTTTACCCTGCGCCTGAGCCACCTCTGCAAAAGCTTCGTTCAGGGTAATTAACTGAGCATACTGGCCGCTATCAATCACCTGTGCTGATTTTTCAAGCCAATATTGTTTTTGATCTAAATCATTTTGCACATGGGCTACATAAGTGCGCCGGTAATACAACTCATACAAAAAGCCCTTGGTACCATTGCCCTGCGCTATGTGTTGAATGGCAGCCTGCTCTGACAAGTTGTAGTAATGAATGGCACTATCAAACGCATCAGCCCCCAAATGCAGGTCGCCCATTACCTTTGTAGCCTCTTTAATCGCCAGGTAGTTTTGTACAGCATGCCCCAGGCCCAACAACTTGTTGGCAAAATACAGGCATGAGTCTACCTGCCTGTTACTATAATAACTATAGGTTAATTCATGGTAGATGTACCGCAGGTCTGACTTGTACTGCGAAACCTCAGACAAATACATGGCCTTACGCAAATAAGAAATAGACTGTTCGTGGTTTCTAAGCAAATAGTGCACATAGTTGAGCGAGCTTGACAGTAAAATAATAAGGGCAGTATCCTGCTGCTGCTCAGCAATGGCCAGCCCCTGCAAATAGTACCAGGTGGCACTGTCATAGTTTTCATATAACTCTTGTTGTACCACCCCCAGGTTCATCATGGCATCTGTCATAGATTGGTACAACGATATGCGCCTGGCCTCATGGTAGCCCTTCCATGCATAAAACCTGGCTGAATCAGGCTGGCCTACATTTTTGAAGTGGTAGGCCATTTGAATGTAATACTTAGGTAAAGCAGTGCCCAGATCATCAAGGCCCTCAAAGCGCATGCGGCAGGTATCAAGGTACAGTTTGGCGGTATCAAAAATAAGGTTGTTTTGGTAACTGCCTGCCAGGTCAATACAAATCTTAAGTACGTTGGTATCCTGTACATGCTTAAACCGGCTATAGTAGGTTTTATAAACGGCAATTATTAAGGCTTCATTCGGATGAAAATAGTAGGTATAGGCATGCGCTTTAGCTTCTGCCGGAGTGGCTTTAAACTCAATTGTATCTAAATAATCCTGTAAAACAGGGCATTTTGATTTGGCCAGGTTTTGGCCATGAGCTCCTACCTGAATCACAATCAGGCACATCAAAAACAAATACCTCCTTAATGAAATCATCTATACCCCTTTAACCGCAAGCTAGTAGCACTAAAGTAACTATAAATAAGCTTTAGCATACGGCTATTCATGAGAATTATAGCTTATTACCCCTTTTGTGTAAGTAAAACCATGAAAATGCTAGCCAATGTACCCCTCAGTGATGATTTACCACTTGCATACAGGCATAACAGGCATTGTTTCAACACAGCACATTCCGGCATATGACCACCGTTTCTCCACTAATCCTTCGATTATGCTTCGATTAGCAAACATTATAAGCCTAACCAGTTTGCATTTCCTTATTTACAGTGTATACTTGCCATTATTTATACTATTTAACCTATAACCAGTAAATAATTAAACAGCCATGGCCATAGTAATTGACAATATCTACACAAAAGGCATTAGCGGCCGTGTGGGCGATGCGTTGCTGTATAAACAATATGGAAATAAAACGGTGGTTACCGCTTTTCCTAAACTAAGTACCATAGCCCCCAGTGCCCGGCAGCTGGTGCAGCGTAAAAAGTTTGCTATGGCTGTACTAAAAACAAGGCAATGGCTACAAGAAAAGGCCAAAAAGCAGTTTTTAACAGGCTTAAAAAACAAATGGAACAGCTTAAGCGCTTACCATGCAGGCATAAAATACCATATGACACAGGCCACAACAGCCCCACCCCCAGCGGCCACTGCAACCCCGGTTACCCAAGCCCCTGAGCCAGCCACTTTAACCACTGCTGGCCATGCCCCTGAGCTGGCATGTACAACTACCCGGCCAGCCAAAGTGAAGCCCACAGCACAACCCCCGCATGAATAAGGCAGATACAAACACCATTAACATAAAGTAAGGTGATGGGTTGCGGGTTATTTGCAGTGCTTGTTTCTTTGCGGTTAGTTTGAAAACCAGACCGTAAACTTATGGCACGCATACTAACGGGCATACAAAGCTCGGGTAAACCGCACCTTGGCAACCTTTTGGGGGCCATTATGCCGGCAATTCAGCTTTCAGAGGCTGAAAACAACGATTCGTTTCTGTTTATTGCCGATATGCATTCGCTAACCAGCATTAAAGATGCCGAACAGCGCAGGTTTAATGTAAACGCTACTGCCGCCGCCTGGATTGCTTTTGGGTTTAACTACCAGCAAAACACCCTGTACCGGCAAAGTCGCATTCCTGAAGTATGTGAACTGGCCTGGTACCTGAACTGCTTTACGCCCTTTCCCATGCTTAAGAACGCCCACTCGTTTAAAGACAAGGCCGACCGCCTGAGCGATGTGAATGCCGGGCTGTTTACCTACCCCGTGTTGATGGCCAGTGATATTGTATTGTACGATGCTGATATAGTGCCAGTGGGCAAAGACCAATTGCAGCACCTGGAGATTACACGCGATATTGTAAACAGCTTTAACAATACCTATGGCGATACGCTGGTGGTGCCCGAAGCACGCACCGACGAGCAGGTGATGATTGTACCCGGCACCGACGGCAAAAAGATGAGCAAAACGGCTAATAATACCATTAACCTGTTTGTAACTGATAAAGAGTTGAAAAAGGAGGTGATGGGTATTGTAACGGATAGCACCCCGCTGGAAGAACCCAAGAACCCCGACACCTGCAACGTATTTGCCCTGTATAAATTAATGGCCAGCACCCAGCAGGTTGCAGAGATGCGGCAAAACTACCTGGGCGGCAACTATGGCTATGGCCATGCCAAAAAGGCCCTGCTGGAGTTAATTAAAGAAACGTTTGCTACCCAGCGCGATCGGTATTTTGAGCTGATGGAACGCCCCGATGAGTTGGACGATATTTTGAAGCAGGGTGAAGCCAAGGCCCGCCCCATTGCCCATGCTACTATGGCACGGG
>CAZXTW010000496.1:0-5276 GCA_964643525.1 uncultured Roseivirgaceae bacterium | reverse complement strand
GAAACATTGATACCCATACCAGACTAACCAACAACTGGCTGGTTTGGGCACAAGGCTACCCCAACCAGAAGGTAAACCAGTATGCCCCAGTACCCCAATCAGAACACTTCATTACTGAAACATGGAGCAATGTGGTTATTCAAATGCCAGCGGGGGACTACAAAAAAGCGGTGAAAGCAATGAAATTATTATTGGCCTATTTAGGTATAAGTAAACAGTTAAAACGCATTGTGAATGGCCATGACATCACTTCAAATGAAAAGCAGGTGTTCATCAACTTCTTCATACAAATGGGCCTACAGCATGTAAGTGCTTACACAACCCAACAGCCCAGTGCCCCAATACACCTTGACCCTGACTTGCTCAAAAGCCTTGAAAGGTATTTTAAACCCCTGGGCTCTGGTTTAGCAACCAAAATGTGGCGAGGGCGACAGGCTATAGACTTATTCAAGAAACTGGCCACAATTGCTGCTGACTGGCTAGCGGAACACCAGGATGCATTGCCTACAGTTGCACTTGAACCAGCAACAGAAGCCCAAGCCGTTGAAGCCTTTACAGTTGACCCGGCCACCGAAGCAGCACTGGAAGCATTAAGCCACGCCGAAACTGATGAAGAAGTGGAAGCGGCCCTGGAAAAGAGCAACCTGTTTGCTGATGGCGATTTTCTACTGCCTTTTGGCTTTGAGTTGGTAGGCCAACAAGTAACCACTAACACAAACAACTAAAACCCAGCCTGTATGAGCCATACAATGACTACAGATATGATTCACGCTGCCCAACAATCATGGGCAGCGGGCGTGGTGCATATTGGTACCTTAAAAAACCAGCCCGCCCAATGCAAAGCCTATACCACTGAGTTTTTAAACCAACACTATGCCTTTGAGCATGCTGGCGGCAGCGGCATTTTGTTTAAGCCAACCAAGGCCACGCAAGAGCCCTTCAGGCCTACCTTTGCCATGGCCCTTTCGTACTTTATTGGCGGGCCCGACAGAGCCTGTGCTGAAGATACAGGCTTTGCTCTGAAGCCCTGGCGACAAATTACGTTTAGCAACCACCAGGTACGCATACAAGGGGCCGAAGCATTGGCTATGGGCCACTACCATTTTACCAACACCAATGGCCTTACCACCAAGGTAGAGTATAGCTTTGCTTATGTGCTTGACCAGGGCCGGGTTAAAATACTGCTGCAACACTCGTCTTTTCCTTACCACCCCGTGCCCCCGCCCGCCAACCCGTTTGCCGGCTTGTTTCAGCGCACCACCACCGACCCTGACTTTGCCAGCTGCCGCATAGTATACCCCAATGAGGCGGCCTATGACAATGCCCGGCAAATCTCTAACAGCTACTTTAACAAGCAGCCCCTGGCGGTGGCCTTTCCGCGCACCGCTTACCAGGTTAGTGTGTGCGTAAACTATTGCCGTCAAAATAACCTGCAACTGCGGCTGCGCGCTGGCGGGCACCAGCACCAGGGCAGCAGCAGCGCCAACGGGGCACTGATGGTGCGCCTTAGTGACATGAATGCCATTACTTTTTGTGATGACCTGCAAAGTGCATGGATAGAGCCTGGCATTAAACTGGGGCGCGTTTATGAGCAACTCAACCAGAAAAACAAACTACTGCCGGCTGGCGGCTGCATGAATGTGAACATTGGGGGCATAACCCAGGGGGGCGGCTGGGGGCTGCATACCCGCAAGCAGGGCTTTACCTGTGATAAACTGCTGGCCGCCGAGGTGGTGCTGGCCAATGGTGAAACCGTTACGGCATCTGCTAATGAAAATACAGGGCTGTTTTGGGCAATCAGGGGCAGCGGCGGTGGCAACTTTGGCGTAGTAACGCGCTTTAAGTTTGCCCTGACTGATATGCCCGAGCAACTATGGGTATTCAGGTTTGGCTGGCGAGCCGCTGCCATGCAGCAGGTAGTAGCTACTTACCTTGAACAGCAAGCCAATTTCCCGAACGAGCTCACCTCATTTCTGCGCCTTACCGTAATGCCCCAAGGTGCCCCTGAAAGCAAAGAGGCCGCGCAAATACCGGCAAGCTACCCGGTATATGCCTCTGGTTTGTTTTATGGCACCTCAGAAGGCCTTAAAAAAGTACTGGCCCAGCTTGAGCAACAAACTAACCCCGAAGCCTCTACCTATGAGTTGTATGGCAGCAGCGAAATTAGCCGGGATGAAATGAAGGCGCTTAAAACCGCATTAAAAGCATTTACTTTTACCCTGAGGCCTACCGCCGAAAGCAAAAACACAGCGGCAGCCGTAATCAACAACCTGTTTGGGTATGACACCTTTCTTGACCAGGGCCAGCCCACAGGCCCGGCCCCCAGCACATGCCTAACCGCACCCCCCAAGGTAAACTGTGACGCCCCCCACCCACACAAAGTAACCTCTGCCTACCCCACCAACACGGGCCCGGCTTATTACCAGCAAGTGGCCACAGCGGTGGCCCGGTACATAAACAGCAGCCAGTACAACCAACATGTACGGCAGTATTGCACCTTCCACGCCATGGGCGGGGCCATTAGCACCCCACCAGCCGGCGGCAGGGCCTACGCCTTTACTGATAAGGAGTTTTTGCTGCAAATACAAGCCTGGTGGAACTACCCAGAAGGCCATGAAGATGCCTGCCGAGCCAACCACCCTGAGCAGGTCCAATACATACAATGGGTAAACCATTTCAGGCAAACGCTGGCCAGCAATAACCTGGCAACCGGTGCCTTTCTTAACTTTATTGATTATGACATGGTAAGCAACCCCACCACCCCAGAGGGCAAGGCCAGGCTCCTGGATCAATATTACGGCCCTATATTAGGCCGGCTGCAAAAAGCTAAAAAAATGTATGACCCTGGCAATCTGTTTCAGTTTGAAATGAGCATACCGCCAGCACCATAAAGCCATGTGCCATTAGCTTACCGTACCCTGGCATGCTTCATTAGGTGGCCAGGGTACGTTTTTTAATACAAGCGCCAATCAGTTTAAGGTAAACAGCTCAATCTTTTGCTGGCGGCCCCGTAACTCAGCCTCACCCATGGGCTTCAGGGTAAATGCTGCGGTGGGGGGCAGCAGCCGTTGCAAATCGGCCGATACCAGCAGCCGCACCCCATAACTGTTGCACAGGCTTTGTATGCGGGCCGTGGTGTTCAGCACATCGCCACTAAAGGCAATTTCACGCTTCAGCACCCCCACCTCACCAGTGGTTACCTGCCCGCAATGCAGGCCGGCCTTAAATGTGGGCACCACCCCAAACTGCTGCTGGTAGGCTGGGGCCTTAGCCGCCAAATCGGCCGCCATGGCCTGAAAGCAACGCAGGCAATTGTAATTGTACAGGCCGTTTTTCATAGGCCACGAAACCACCACCTCATCACCCACGTACTGATAAATTTCACCTTCATAGTTCAGTATGGCATCACTCAGGTGGGCATAATACTGCTGCAGCAGGCTAAAATAACGTACATGGCCCAGTTGCTCGGCAATGGTGGTGCTGCCCTTCATATCTAAAAACATAAAAATGCGCTGCTCTTGCACGGGGCGGTAATATTTACCCGTAAAAAAGTTATACAGCACCCCCTGCCCCAGGTTGTCACTCACCTCATGCAATAATAATGATACGCCCACCAGTGCACCTATATAAATGGCCACACTCCAAAAAGCAAAATTGGTAATGAAATTCAGGTATGACTGCCACAGGTCTGCCCCAAAAAGGTCATAGGCAGCACTATTCAGCACCAGGCTGGTCAGGCTTAAAAACAAAACAATAGCCACAAAATACACAAGGGTTTTCAGCAGCAGCTTCACTGCCAGCGGCCGGCCGGCAAACTGCTTTTTCAACACCACTACCTCAACGCTGCCCATAATAGTGCCCCCAATGAGCGATACCGTTGGCACATACAACAAGCTGTTAATAAACGAGTAAGGGTTTTGGGTGGCAGGGTAAATCACAGTGGTGCCCATCAGGCCACGCTCAATCAGTACAAACAATAACCCAAACACCCCCCAAATGAGGCTAAAGGGCAATATCTTAATCAGGTTGCGCCGGGCTTTTGGTGACAACATTTAATAAGGCTTTTCAGAACACTACAAAGCCCAAATTTACCAGAACTACCCAAACCACCTAAAAGAGCAGCTACTTTTTTGAGGCCAGCACAAAACTCCAGTAATAAAAACTAAAAATATAACACCGGTTTATTGCATAGCTGCACAAAACCTTTGATATTACCTGCTCAAATCTGTTCACGACTTTGCCTTGTTGCTGCTTGTGGTGGGTATGCACTTTTAATTACAAACCACCATAACAACAACTTTATGATTGACATTTTAGTGGTGTTGCGGGTAGCCAGCGAAGCCCGCCAAGAGCACCTGACCGACGAAAACAAAGAAGCAATTGAGAAGATTGTAGCCTGGCAAAAAGCCACCCTAGAAAAAGCCCAAGCCGCCAACGAGCCTTTAAGCCCCCCAGTGGCCCAGCTGGCCAACTTTCTGGGCTGCCACACCAGCGACTCTATTGCCCGGCAGTATGCCAACCAAATGGTGGCACAATACCGCGCCATGTTAAAAGCCATTGATACCAAAATTTGGCAGGGGTACGACAACGTAAACCAGTGGCTGGTAAGCATGAACTACATAGTAGGCCGTGCGCCCAGCTTTCCGGGTGAGCACTTTCCCTTGAGCAAGCTGTTTGTATTCTTTATGTTTACCCCATCAGGGGCCAGCCTGTTCCGCATGCGTGAATTCAACGTATTGCTTACAAGCGTGCTGCAATCGTGGTGCACCTTTCTTGACAGCACTGAAAGCCTGAACGTACTTGAAGGGGCCGACGGCTGGCTGGGGGCAAAAGCACAAGAAGAGCTGTGCCTGCACCAAAGCCAGAACTACCTGACCCGCGATAAGCCCTTTTGGGGGTTCACATCGTACAACGGTTACTTTCACCGCCAGTACCAGCTTGACAGGTACCGCCCCCTGAGCGGCCCTGACGACGATAGCGTAGTGGTTTCAGCCAATGACGGCACCGTGTACCGCATTGCCAACAAGGTAAAGCTGTGCGATACTTTCTGGACCAAAGGGCAGGAGTATTCACTGATTGATATGCTGGGCGGCAGCCCCTTTACCGGCGATTTTGTCGGGGGCGATGTAATGCAGTCGTTCCTTTCAGGGTCTGATTACCACCGCTGGCACACACCCATTAGCGGCAAGGTAATTGAAGCCAGGGTAATACAGGGCCTTACGTTCAGCGAGCTACTGTCAGAAGGTTTTGATATTAGTGCCGGCACCAAAAGCCAG
>CAZXTW010000495.1:0-5294 GCA_964643525.1 uncultured Roseivirgaceae bacterium | reverse complement strand
ATCCGAGGGATTGGCAAAAGACTGCCAGGAGCACAGTATAGCAATTATTATTGTGCCCAGCAGTTTTAAAGCTTTAAAGAGCATATTGTATTATTGATTACCAAAACCGGTACATTACCCTAAGTAAACCTTATTGAATGGCTTCTACCACATTTCTGTAACTGGTGTTTGATGAAATGCTACGGGCAGCGCCCAGGTATTCACTTCTTAGCCTGGCATTGGTTTTATCCATTTTACGTGCTACCCTGATCATGACCGATTCCTGTTCGGTTGAAGATGATATGTGTGGCACCAGGTTTATAACGGTTATTAAAGCCTCATCATTCAGGTCGTCTCTCTCTAACAGGTATTTCAATACCGCTCCCTGCTCTGTGCTGCTGCTCACCGCCCGCACGGCCCTTGTATAGGCATCAAGGGTTAGCCTATCAGTATACAGGTATTCGGCTGCAGCACGCAGTACGGCCCCTTGCTCTGTGCTACTGCTAATTCTTGGTATGGTTTCCATCAGGCTTACCATACCCTGTTGTGTAATGTTTTCTGTACGCAAGGCGTAGCGCAATACACTGCCTTGCTCTGTACTGCTGCTAATGCTACTCACGGCTTTAAATAGTGCATCGTTTGCAGGGCTGTCTTTGGGCAACTGCTCAATGGCACTGCGCAATACCGAGCCCTGCTCTGAGCTTGATGAAATGGTAATGGTTTCTAAAAACAACTGCTTGATGCCTTCATTGCTCAAGTTTTGGCGCGAAAGCAAATTACGTAAAATAGCGCCTTTTTCAGATGAGCTGGAAATTGATCGGAAGGCATCATAGTAAGCCTCTACCACAGGCTGGTTCTCAGAGAACTGGCGGTTGTAACCTCTTAGTATGCTGCCTTTTTCTGAGCTGGACGAAATGTAAGTAACCGACTCTAGCAGCTTTACCTTGGCGTTGTTGCTCAGCTGGCCTTCTTTTAAGGCAGACCTGAGTACACTACCCTGCTCTGAGCTTGATGAAATGCGCGAAACACCATTGAATAGTGCCATGGCCGACTGGTCAGTCTGTAAAAACAAGCCCAGATATTTTCTGTACAAAGAGCCTTTGCTGCTGCTTGATGATATATAATCGCTGATTGCTTCAGCTACCTTGGGCAATTCTTTAGCGGGCACACTATTGTACTTTAACAGCTGTTCAAAATAAGTTCTTTTAACACTGCTGCCTGGTATTTCCCTAATTTCTTCAATGAAAGCCTCTATACCGCCTTTTTCATAAATGCGCTTAACCCGTTTTTGGGCGCCCAACCCGGTAGATCGGACCACCTCAACTAAAACTGTGGCCAAAAAGGCCTTGCCATCGGGCTCAAAGTCAGCCTCTTTTCTATTGGCATAATACCGTTTTACCAGTGAGCCATCGCGGTTGCTTTCAATTAATATGCGGCGTTGGTTGCCAAAAGTGATTTTACTTATTTCAAGGTAGCCCCCTGGTGAAATTGATTTGATGCCCCGGTCATCATCAGTTACTTCAATATCTCCTTTGTAGTTTACTTCAAAATTGTTGCGGCCATTTTTCAATACCAGGCGACCCTTGCTTCCATTTGCTAATGATAAGCTCTTTGATTTGCTTACGGTTATTTGCCCCAGCGCACTAGAACTGGTTGCCAATGCCAGCAACAGAATAATTGCATACCTAACTTGTGATTTGAGCTTCATTATTGCATCATTTAATTGAGTAAAGAGATTATGATACAATAATGCAAATGATTAAAAAATCAAAAAAAGCGATTGTAGTGAACTGCACATTCTATGCATCAAACTGGCAGGGCCATGCACTCAAATACGGCGGCAGGCCCAGCATTTAGGCGGTAAGCATGTAAAACTTAGCTTCTTCAAGAAAACCCTCCCACTCTTCATTATCTTTCACTTCTTTTTTATACAGCTTAATCATGCGTTTAATCAGATCAGATTTGTAATTGAACTTTCTGAACATATTTTCGCAAAACTCCATTTCAGAGGGTTCAATTTTCTGGTCGGCCAGCATCATCCCCACAATATCATATAACATGCCCACCTTTTGTTCATGCCCATTGGGTATAAAGGGCTCAAAGGTTTTATCACTTTCAACAATGGTTTTGATTTGCCTTTCTTTTAGGCCATACTTTTCACCAACCTTATATAAAAACTTTACCTCTTCTTCATGTACTATGCCATCAGCCTTGGCTAGCGCCACCAAATTTCTGAGGTGGTTTTTCTTAAACTTTAAATACTGATATTCAAAAAAGCCAATCATTACAAATGGGTTATCTAACTAAATTAAAGCTAATAATGTTGAATTGCTAATATAAGGGTGTGAAGGTTCACTTTGCGTAGTTTTGATAAGATATTTTATCTATTAAAGGTTATATTTAGCCTGGCAGAAAGAGCAAGAATAACATCAATTTAGCCTATATGAATAATTGGGTTTATTAAGCCTTTATGTTTCATTTAGTTACTTAACTTCCTTCTCACTACATCTTCAATTCATTATATGGATAAATTGTACACATATTTTCTTTTATTTCTTTTGCTGTTTGTCAGTCAAATCATTTTAGCCCAAACAACTACTAAAAATATTATTCTAAGTAGTCAAACATCTTCTATTGATGTTATCCCATTTACTTATATTCTGGACGACCCAGAAAAAGACGACCGACTGACCGAGGTACTTCAGCATCAAGGCTTTATTGATAATGCCAGTGCAGTTTACCTGAAATACCACAATACCAAAGCTGTTTGGGTAAAGTTTACTGTAACTAATCAAAACCCAGGTGTAAACAGCTGGATTTTAGAGGTCAATAACCCCACTATCAATAAAATCACATTTTACAAGCCAGATGCCCTGGGCAGTTATGATGCTGTAAAAACCGGCGACGCGCTGAGCTACAACTCAAGAGATATCAAAACGCGTGATTTTTCATTTGAGTTGAATATTCCGTACAACAGCACAAAAACGTATTATATTTATTTAGATTCAGAGGGCGATGCCATTAATGTACCGCTAAAAATCTGGTCACCCACACCCTTTATTGTAGATGGTGTGCACGAAAGGTACTTACTGGGTCTGTTTTATGGCTCGGTAATGTTCATTATTATCTTTCATTTGTTTCTGTATTTTAAGCTAAGAGACAACTCACTGATCTGGTATATGCTTTACATCCTGGGCATTGCTGGCTTTCAATTGTGCATGGATGGCTATACTTCAAAATACCTGTTTCCTACCCTGCCCTGGCTACCCAACAAGTTAATGGTGGTCACTACTTTTATCAGTGCTGCCTCGCTCATTCGGTTTTTGCAGATTTATGTTAATACTGAAGAGAGCATACCTAAATACCACAAGGTTTTGCGCTTTGCTTTTTTTGCTACCCTGTTTTTAATGGCACTAAGTTTTATAAGCCAGGAGGTGTTCATATACATTACTGTGCTAGCAAATTACTGGGCACCTTCTATGACTCTGGTGGTAATTGTGGGTGCCATACTTGCATTTAGAAATGAGCCTATACTGGCCAAGTATTTCATTATTGCTTTTGCCGTACTGATTATAGGCATTGTGCTGGCCACTATGCGCAATTTTGGCAATTTGGTTGATTTGGCTGAGCATGGGCTTAAGTTAGGTGTAGCCGGCCAGGCCGTTATACTAGCCTTTGCCTTGGCCGTAAGGTTTAAAATGATTGATGAAAAAACCCAGGAGGTAGCCCTGACCCACCTGAAA
Source organism: uncultured Roseivirgaceae bacterium (assembly GCA_964643525.1). Lineage (GTDB taxonomy): Bacteria > Bacteroidota > Bacteroidia > Cytophagales > Cyclobacteriaceae > CAZXTW01. The sequence goes on along the minus strand of CAZXTW010000495.1, from coordinate 1,572 downwards.
AAGCTAAACCAGCTAAAAGATGACTACAGTGCTGAGCTTGAACTGACTGTCAAGGAGCGTACCACCAAACTTGAAAAGAGTAATAACGATATTAAGGATAGTATTAGGTATGCCAAAAGAATACAAAGCTCTATACTGCCCTCTTTAACTGAGTTGACAAAGGTGTTTGATGAGTCATACATTTATTACAGGCCCAAAGACATAGTTAGTGGCGATTTTTACTGGCACCGTGTACTTAACAAATGCACCATTGTAGCCGCCGTAGACTGCACCGGGCACGGCGTACCAGGCGCATTTATGTCTATGCTGGGTGCAAGCCTGTTGAACGAAATTGTTGAAACCAGGGGTATTACACAGCCCGACAAGGTATTAGAGCTGCTTAATGCCGGTGTGCGAAAAGCCCTGAATCAAGATAAGCAAAGCGGCATTTCTAAAGATGGTATGGACCTTGCCCTGCTTACCTATTACCCTGACCTAAGCAAAGTGCAGTTTTCTGGTGCCAAGAGGCCGCTTTATCATTTTTCAGGACCAAGCCTGAATGTAATTAAAGGTGATAAAAAGTCAATTGGCGGGGGCAACGCACACAAAGCCAGCAACAGCCCCTATGAGCTGCATGAACTGGAGGTGCAGCCAGGCGATAGTTTTGTGCTGTTTACTGATGGGTTTCCTGACCAGTTTGGGGGCCCTGAAAACAGAAAGTTCATGACAAAGCGCTTTAAAGAGCTGCTGGCCGAAATACAACACCTACCCTATGAGGTGCAGTCAACAAAGCTTGATGAAGCTATTACCCAATGGAGAGGTAGTTCCAAACAAATTGACGATATACTCGTCATAGGGCTTAAGGTTTAATTGCCCATACCGGTCAATAATAACCTTCTTGCCCCGCCATAGTCGCGATGTTCACAAAGGTAAATGCCTTGCCAAGTGCCTAAGCGCAGCCTGCCGTTGGTAATTGGTACCTGCACATGGTTGCCTAACAATGAGGCTTTAATGTGTGCGGGCATATCATCTGGCCCCTCTAATGTGTGGCGGTAATAGGAGGCGTTTTCTGGCACCATTTTATTGAAGTGGCTCTCAAAGTCAACCCGCACGGTAGGGTCGGCATTTTCATTAATCGTTAAGCCGGCAGAGGTGTGCAGAATAAATACATGCAACAACCCAGTGGTTATGGACAGGTGCATGGCCATGGCCTGCTCAACTTGATGTGTAATGAGGTGAAAGCCCCTGGGGTAGGGTGTTAAGGTAAATTCGTGCTGTTGTACTTTCATTATTCTATACGCTCATACGCGCCAATATCTGGTGCCAGGTCACGGTTATTACCTGGCAAATCAGTAGTAATGGTGGTAACAAGGCCTGCGTCTTTGGCTACCGAAAGGGTGTCTAGTGAATAATCATATAGGAACGGATCAACAAAGCTGGGGTCTTCATTAATAATATTGCCATTGATATCAAAACCTTCAATTTCAGTTTTGATGATGTTGTTGGCAAGAAAAACCTCAAAACTGGCTTCACCCGTAGATGACAGCAACAACTCTTCAGATAAGCTACCCCATAAAATTGTATTGAACATTC
>CAZXTW010000494.1:0-5304 GCA_964643525.1 uncultured Roseivirgaceae bacterium | reverse complement strand
CAAGTATAAGTTCGGGGCCAACCCAGATGGCAACCCTGACTACAAGATTGACAAGCCTGATGCCGAGACGCTAACCCGGCAAAAGCTGTTTTTGATTCATCAATTCACATTTGTAGGTGGACCACAAATCTGGAATGGCGATGAAGTGGGCATGTGGGGTGCTGATGACCCGCACTGCCGCAAGCCTATTGTGTGGGACGACCTAACTTATACTGATGAGGTGGCCCATTATGACCGCACCAGGCAGTTTTCCCCAACACACATACAGCCTGATAAAGCGCTGCATGCTTTTTACAAACAACTGATTGCCTTGCGCAAGGCCAACCCTGTATTAGCTACTGGTGGGCTGCAATGGGTGGGTGACGCCAACCAGCCAGCGCTGCTGGCCTACCACCGCTACAACGAGCAAAAGCAGGTGGTAACAGTAATGATGAACCTGGCCACTGAAGCCAAACAGTTTACCCTGCCACTGCCTTATGGTTGCACGCAGCTTACTGACCAGCTTACTGGTACTGCTTACAACTGTACAGGTACTGGTGTTACGGTTAGCTTACCAGCCCTCTCGGCAGTGGTGTTAAAGCCATAGGTGCTGGCCTGAATGTACTATTGTTTGGTAAAGCCTGAGCTATTGGCTTTAAAAACAACCTTGCAGATTGAGCCATCAATCAAACTGGTAAGGCCTTTGTGCAATAGTTCTGTCATAATGCGGCGGTTAAAAATGAGCGAGTTGGGGGCCTTGGCCACCAGATCGGCCGTCATAAAGTAAAACGTAAGCGTAATATCGCCATCAAGCCTTACCTTTAGCTTGGCACTTTCAATATTGTCTTCACCAACATCAGCACTAAACAGGTCAATTGTGCGCAACAGCAGGTTAAAAAAGTTACCTTCCTGTTGCCATTGGGTATCAGTCAGGGCCTGGGTGTTGTGAATAATCACGTCAATTTCATCGGCGCCCTGCTCAATGGCTTCACATATGGGGGCAAAGTCTTTAATGCCCCCATCAACCCATGCTTCGCCGTTTTTATGGAGGGTGCTCATAAACACCGGCTGGTTGGCAGAGGCCCATATCCACTCAACCATATCATTATAGGTTTCATTATTGGTATTTTTTACCTCAGAGCGGCTCTTGGTCAGACTGGTACAGGTAGCGCCAAAAAGTTTGCCTTCCTGCCTAATCTGTTCGTATACCTCTTCAGTAATAAACTCATTAATAAGCTTCTTTAAGTTTTCAGTTTCGCCCAGGGTAGATTTCCCGCCTATTAACCGCAGGGCTACACATATAAAATCAATCTTACCGTTTTTTCTAAATGGGTTTACATTAAATATGTCTTTTTGCGTTACGCTGGTATAGGCCTTGGTAAGCCTTTCAAACTGGTTAACAAGTACCAACGGGCCCATAAGGCTGCCGGTGCTGTTGCCAAATATCATATCGTACTGGTGCCCCAAGTGGTTGGTTAAGCCATTGGCTACTCCCACGCCCCATGCGCCTCTTGACCCGCCACCACTAATCACCATTGCTCTTTTACTGGTACTTTGTTCTGCCTGGTTACTCATAAAACAATAACTATGTTTAAGCTTATTGACAAAATCGGCCAAAGGTCACCCAAATGCAAGCGGTTTTGAAGTTTTTCATGCTGGTTGGGCCATCTCTGTACCTATACCATTGGCATAGTATGCTTTGGTAACTCAATGTAATTTTTGTAATATCAGCCACTTTTATGACTGATGTAATGAACCAATTGTGCCATGGCAGAGCTAAAAACCAAACCTACTGATGATGATGTGCTGGCCTTTTTGAACAGCATAGAGCACGAGCAACGCAAAAAAGACTGCTTAACGCTATTGCCCCTGTTTGAAGCCCTAACCGGCGAGCCCCCCAAGTTATGGGGCAAAACTGTAGTAGGGTTTGGCAGCTATCACTACAAGTATAAAACTGGCCGTGAGGGCGATTGGTATGCCACGGGCTTCTCACCCAGAAAGCAGAATTTAACCATTTACATTATGCCTGGCTTTGACCGGTATGATGCTTTGATGAGCCAACTGGGTAAATTCAAAACCGGGGTGTCGTGCCTGTATGTGAAAAAACTGGCCGATATTAACCTGGATGTACTCAAAACCCTGGTAAAAGAAAGCACCGAATACATACAAAGCAAAACGTGGGCTTAACCCCAGTGCTATAGCTACGCCAGATTACCCGCGCCATTCAGTTTGGGTGATAAATTCACCTAAATGTGAGGGTATGGCTTTTTATGCCATAAATTAATTCGTAAATTTGAGCTTTAAGTGATATTTACACCTAATAGGCTGGGTTATGTTAGTTCGCTTTGTGGTAGAGAATGTTTTTTCCTTTGGTGAAAGGAAAGAGTTTAATATGATTGCCAATAGCAGGTTAAAGTCTCAATTGCATCATAAACACCCAATGCATGGCATTGATTTGCTTAAGCAAACAGCAGTTTACGGAGCCAATGCTGCCGGTAAATCAAACTTGATTAAGGCTTTGGGTATGCTGCTTGACCTGGCGAAAAAGACGGTGAACGCAAGTGCTGTGGCCCGCTCAAAGTTTAAGTTTGCTCAAAACAATGAGCAGCAATTATTGGCTGTTGAGTTTGTAGAACAGGGCAAGCCATTTTATTATGCAGTATTGCTGCGCTCGGGCATGATCGTTACTGAAGAATTGTACCACTCTGGGCTTGGGGCTAAGCAAGACAGGCTGATTTTTGAAAGAAACACCACACCAGGCCATATTACTACACTTAAGTTTAATGAGCAGTTAGAGAAAGACCCTAAGAGTGAAATTATTAAGGAGGTACTTATTGATGAGTTTATTTTACCTGACCAGACAGCCTTTCAGTTGCTCTCTCACAGGGGGCATGAAGGGTTTCAGGATTTGAAACTTGCCTATGAATGGTTTGAAAACTCAGTAACAATCATTAAGCCTCAAACCAGGCCATTGCTTTTGACCCAAGTCGTAGAAGAAAATGAAGAGCTTAAGCTATTCATAGAGAAGGTAGCCAGCATTATTGGTTTGGGCACGGCATCATTAAAAATATTAAAGCGCCCACTTAGCGAGCTTAAGGGGGGAATGCAATTGGGTGAGGCTGATTATATACATGACAGGTTAAACGCCTTATATGAGAAGAATGAAAAGGCACTGCCTGTTGGTTTATCTAATGTAACTGACAGAATACTGTTTGTGAAAGAGAATGAAGAGGTATGGGCCAAACAGTTACTTGTAGTACACCGTAATGGCCACGGTCAAGAAGTTGACTTTGAGTTAAAAGATGAATCTGATGGTACCAATAGGCTGTTTGATATTATTCTGGCTTTCTATTCATTGATCAAATTGCCTGTTGTGGTTTTAATTGATGAGGTAGAGCACAGCATACACCCTTTATTGATTAAAAAGCTATTGCAAAAATTTTCAGACGATGGCGCAATTAAAGGCCAGTTAATTTTTACTACCCATGAATCTGTATTGCTTGACCAAGGGCTTTTCAGGCAAGATGAAATTTGGTTTGCTGAAAAAGATCAAGGGGGAAATACTGATTTATACTCTTTAAGTGACTTTAAAGAGCATAAAACTATTGATATTAGAAAAGGCTACCTGAATGGCCGGTATGGAGGCATACCCTTTGTTGGTGATTTGAATGAGTTGAACTGGCACCAGTATGATATTGAGGAACAGGCTGTTTGAGCGCCGGGAACCAAACCGTGATGCTAAAACAATCTATATTTTTGCTGAAGGTGCTAAAAGAGAAAAACAATACTTTGAGTTTTTTAAAGGGATTAACTCAAGAATCAAAATAGAGGTTTACCCCCTTGCTTCAGATCAAGACAACTCACCCAAAGGTTTATTAGCACTTGCCGAGCATAGCATCTTACCAGCTAAAGAAAACTCCAACCCGCAGTATGAATTTATTGAGGGTGATGAAGTTTGGCTGGTTATGGATATTGACCCTGATAAGTTTTCATCAAGAAAGGCGCAGTTTGAAAGTGTGCAAACAAAGGTTGATTCACTTCAAGGTTGGCAAATGGTTAGAAGTAACCCCTGCTTTGAGGTATGGTTGTATGGGCATGTGCAAAAGCAATTACCTAAAAACCTTGAAAGCCTGCAACACTGCCTTGCATGGAAACGGCTATTGCCTCAGGTAATAAAAGGAGGGTTTAACTCCAGGAAATTCCCTATACTGATTAAAAGTGCAATTGCTTTTGCCCAACAGCATTATAGAACAGACGCATCAGGGCCATTAACGGGCAGTACTGAACTGTTTAAGTTGGGTAAAAGTATTTACGGCCTGGTAAAGCCAGAAATAGAAAAGGCATTACAGAACCTAAACTATGATGTAAGCGGTAAGTCATAACTTTTTAAACCATAGCACACGATTGTAACCATGGCCTGCGTTACCTATAATACATGAGTAATTAGCCTGATTGTTTTCATCACCTCACTTTGTGCTGCTGTACCAGCACCCTACTCATCACCTGAAGGCACCCTGGCAGTTTTTAGCGGGCTTATTGTTCTATTGTTCTTTAGTATCCTTCTTTAATGGTTTCACGGGCTGTTTAGCTCGTTAATAGCAGTAGTAAAATCATGAACTTTACTGGTTTAAAATATTGGCTTCTGGTAAGCCTGCTGCTTGGCCCGGCAGGTTGGCTTTGTGCGCAAAGCAAAATTATGAAGCAGCACTGCCGGCAGCAAAAAGGAGCTTCCTTAGAGCAGCTGTTGGCCACTTTTCCTTACCACCGCTACCTGAACCAGGTAGAGTTTACTGACTTTAAAACCCTGCAGGCCGACAGGCTGTACCTGTATTACCGCTATGGCGATGGCGACCAGTTTTTGTACCACCTGGGCGAGCAGTTTATGCAATTGTACCCCGTAGGTACTGTCGGCCTGAAAGAGAAAATTGCTATTGGTGAGGTATATCTGGCTAAAAAGCAACACCTGGGCATTAACTTCAAAACCAACGAAGCTTACAAAATAGTAGGCTACTTTGTATTAGATAAGGTGGCGCGCAAGCTTGAAGTGTCCATTACCAACGGTAAGCTTAACCCAAATGATGAGGCTGTACAGGGCATGATTAACCGCCTAAAGCACAACAAGGTATATGTGCGTTTAGAAAAAAGTACCATGCAAAAGGTGGTAGAAAACCTACAGCAAGGCAAAATAGGGTATGTATTCAAACGGGCAAAGCAAAAGGTTTACGGCTACTTTGAGCCCATGCTGGGCAGTGCTACCTTTTGGGTGCTGTTTTTGACACGGGCAGCATCAAAAACAGCACCCAAAAGGTTTACGGCTACTTTGAG
>CAZXTW010000493.1:0-5308 GCA_964643525.1 uncultured Roseivirgaceae bacterium | reverse complement strand
GTTGATTTTAACAGAAAAGATTTATGCCCTGCTGGCCGAGACACAGGCAGATGTGTTTCCGAAAGACCTTGACGTGACCATTACCAACGACCAGAGCGAGATGACCCGTAACCAGGTAAACGAGCTTGAAAACAGCATTATCTCCGGGGTAATACTGGTGGTGTTGGTGTTGCTGTTCTTCCTGGGTACCAGAAACTCGTTGTTTGTGGGTATGGCCATACCGCTTTCAATGTTTATGGCCTTTATGATATTGGGCGCCTTTGGCATTACCATTAACATGATGGTGCTGTTCTCGCTCATTATGGCCCTGGGTATGCTGGTAGATAATGGCATTGTGGTGGTAGAAAACGTATACCGGCAAATGGAGCAGGGCCGTACCCCGTTTGAGGCAGCCAAATATGGCGTTGGCGAGGTGGCCATGCCTATTGTATCATCTACCGCAACTACGTTGGCAGCCTTTTTGCCATTGGCCTTCTGGCCAGGCATGATTGGCGAGTTCATGAAGTTTTTGCCCATTACCCTTATCATTACCCTGGGCTCGTCACTATTTGTGGCCCTGGTTATTAACCCGGTATTCATCAAAAGCTTTATGAAGGTTGGGGGCGATAAGGTAAAAATTAAAATGGTGCGCACCATAATATTGCTGGTGTTGGGTGTAGTACTGGCCGTGGCAGGCTTTATGGGCCAGGCCCAGGGTGAGGCTGACGCCGCGACCTTTTCTGTTATTGGTAACCTCATTGCCGTTTACCAGCTGTTAAAGTTGCTGAACGTAAAAATACTGGTGCCCGCCTCGCTGAGCTTCCAGAATGGGTTTTTGCCCCGGTTAGAAGCATTGTACGTGCGCGTACTGGGCTTTGCCCTGAAAAAGAACAACCCCATACTCTTTTTTGTAGGTACCGTGTTTATGCTGGTAGCTTCACTGGGTATTTTTGGGGCCTTTCAGCCCAAGGTGCTGTTCTTTCCTGAAAGTGACCCCAAGTATGTAAACGTATTCCTTGAATTTCCGGTAGGCACTGATATTGAAACTACCAACCAGTTTGCTGAGCAAATTGAAGACAAGGTATCGACCATTATTCAGCCTTACCTGCCTGTGGTAGAGTCAATGGTAAGTAATGTAGGGCAGGGCACGGCCGACCCCAACGACCCCTCGGCCATTGGTGGTGGGGCTACCCCCAACAGGGCCCGCATTACGGTTAATTTTGTTGAGTTTAAAGAGCGTGGGGAGGTTTCTACCAAGCAGATTATGAACGAGATCAGAGAGGGCATTCAGGGCTTTCCTGGTGTGGTTATATCTGTGGCGCAAGACCCTGTAGGGCCGCCCGCAGGCCCACCCATTAATATGGAAATAAGCGGGGTAGAGTTAGATACGCTTATTGCTATTTCTGACCGCATCAAAAACTTTATACAGGCCAGTGGGGTAGAGGGCATTGAAAAGCTCAAGACTGACCTTGAAACGGGCAAACCTGAGCTGATTGTTGACATTGACCGCGATCAGGCCCGCCGCTTTGGCCTCTCTACCAACTCAGTAGCCAATGAAATCAGAACGGCCCTGTTTGGCTTAGAGGTATCTAAGTTTAAGCAAGGCGAAGACGATTACGAAATACAGCTGCGCCTGGGTGATGAGTTCCGCTATGACATCAACGCGCTGATGAACAAGTCCATCACCTTCCGCGACAACAAGGGCAACGTGCGTAAGGTGCCAATCGCTTCAGTAGCGCAGGCAGAGCTCAGTTCAACCTACGGCTCAATTAAGCGGAAAGACCTTGACCGTGTGGTTACGCTAAGCTCTAACGTGTTAGACGGTGCCAATGCCACTGCCATTGTGGCTGAGATCAAAGAACTGCTGGCAGATTACCCACTGCCTGCTGGTTATGACGTGAAGTTTACCGGCGAGCAGGAAGAGCAGGCCGAAAACATGGCCTTTTTGCTGGTGGCCCTGATGTTGGCCGTGGCCCTGATCTTCCTCATTATTGTGGCGCAGTTCAACAAAATATCTGCCCCGTTCATTATCATGTTCTCAGTATTGTTCAGCACCATTGGCGTGTTTCTGGGGCTGGTAATTTTCCAGATGGAGTTTATCGTGATCATGACCATGATTGGTATTATCTCGCTGGCGGGTATTGTGGTAAACAACGCCATTGTATTGATAGACTTTATAGAGCTGAAAAAGCGTGAGTTGCTTAAAAAGCTTGAAGATGAGGGCAAAGAACCGAAGTTAACCATACCCATGATTGTTGATGCTATTAAAGAAGCAGGTCGCACCAGGTTGCGCCCCGTGTTGTTAACGGCCATTACCACCATACTGGGCCTGATACCCCTGGCGGTGGGTATTAACATTAACTTCTTTAGCTTCTTTAAAAATTATGATACGCAGTTCTTTCTGGGGGGCGATAACGTAGCCTTCTGGGGGCCAATGTCTTGGACAATTATTTTCGGGTTAGTAGTTGCAACTTTTTTAACCCTGGTTGTTGTTCCTGTAATGTACTTGCTAACTGACAAAATCAAGTATAAGTTGAATGTCAGTAGTTAGAATTTAGGTTGATTGATAAGTGATAAGCTTCCGCAGTCCTCAGGGCTGCGGAAGTTTTTTTTATACGCAGGGCCGTAAATGGCCTGGTTAGTTTTTAGGCTGGCTTTTGGTAATGGTATTTAACAGGTTGGTCAGGTTGGCCTGGTGTTGCAGGCTTTGATCAAGCTCGTATTTATTGAGCAAATAACTGTACTGCGTGCGGGCAAAATAACGCACCTCTTCAAAACGCACCTGCCCCCGCTGATAGGCCTGTATGCCTTCTTTTAAGTTTAAAATCATGGTGGTAAGGGTTAATATTGCTACGCAGCAATTTACGCCAAAACCACTTTTTTGCCAAGCAGGTGGCTTTGAGGGCTTAGCCAATGTGCCACATTGAGCTTACCCGGCTTACTCATCAAGTAGTTCAAGGGCCTTATCAAGAATGGTATCGTCGCCATTGGCTGTATCAAACGCGTTGTTCCACAGGGGTATGTCTGGGTAAATGCCGGTAAACTGCCAGTCACGCCCATTGGGTAGTAGCTTTTGTGTGTTTGATACCCGCATGGTAAAGCCATTGGGCAGGTCACGAAACAAGGGGTTGCCGCTGCCCCCACCGGTGGTATCGCCCACCACCGTAACAGTAGGGATGGTTACCATGCCGCTTAAAAACCACTCTGTAGCGCTAAAGCAGCGCCGGTTGGTCAGCACCACCACTGGCCCCGAATACCGAAAGCCATCATGCACCTGCGAGTAAACTTCGTTAAAATCAGTAAACTCATCTCGTGCCCCCAGGCGGCGGCGCGAGCGGAACATCAGCCGGGGCTGGTCATTAAACCGCGAAATAATAATATCAGCATTAATGCTGCTGCCCCCGCCGTTGCTGCGCACGTCAATAATAATGCCTTTGGTATTGCGCAGGTTGTCAAGAACGGCATCAATGGCCAGGTACTCGTTGCGTGGCCCCCCAAAGCGGCTAATCTTAAAAAAGCCAATGGTGCCGCCCTCAAGGGTGCCCCATTGTACGCTGCTGTTCAGGGTGTTCAGCTCGTCAAAATACTTGCTGTTGTTATCAATTACATTATCAGGCACCTGATCAAACCAGCCGGTGTATGACAGGCGGCGGGGGCTCAGCAGGTTGGTGTGGCCATCGGCCAGGGCGTCAATCATGGCCTGTATGCCATTAAACATCAGCCCTTCGTTGGGGTTGGCCACCAGCAGGGCCCTGTTGGCTTCATACACTGAATCAAAGTTCAGGGGCAGCCGGTCAAAAAATGAAAAGTGCCTGTCTACCTCATCATAAAACGCGTCATAAACAATCAGTTGCCCGTTGGGATCCTCATCAAAAAACAGCTCATCGCAACTGGTGCTGGCCAGCAGCAATAGCAGGGTCAGGGCCAGGCCACGGCCCCGCTGCCTTACCAGGTATAATAAATGCCTAACGTCCATGACTGTCTTAATAATTGTACCACTTCAGTTTCAGTAAACCGGTTATACCACAACATATACTCAGGCTTAACGGTAATGCGCTTGCCCAGGGGCCACCAGGCCGAGAGGGTGAGGTTAAAATCAATATAATTACCAATCAGGGCGCTGTAGTTGGCAAAAGGTATTTCGTTGCCCACGGCAGCATACGTTAAATCAGGGCGTGCCCCTACCTGAAACAGGCTAAGCCTGCCCGCTACTGTATAAGTGCTTTTGGCCCGCTGGTACCGCAGGGCAGGGGCAATGGCCAGGTTAATGCCAGACATGAGGTACCCAAACCGGTTATAGGCTGTAAGGTACTTTTGGCGGTAATTGCTAAAATGCCCCAGGTAGGCACCACCTAAATAAAAGCTGATGCTTTCGCCCAGCTGCCCCACCTTACGCTGGTATGCTAACAACAGGGCATAATGGTCATAGTCAAAGCTAAATTCACTGCTGCCACTGGCTACCTGTAAGTTTAAAAACTGCTGGGTATACCGTACGGTAAATACTGAGCGGTTGGTCAGTACGTAATAGCCCAGGTTTAATGCATTAAAAGTGGTGCCTTCATAGCGGTTGGTACTCACCAGCTGGTCGCGCACATCGTGGCTCATCAGGCCAAAATCATTGCCCAGCAGGTGCTGGGCAGTACCCACCTGGCTTACCAACAACAGGGCCAGCACCAGGCCTGTGCCCTGCCTGAAACCCCAGGCCCGCAAACAATTTATTACCATCTGTACTCAGGTTAAGCCTTAAAAAGTTAGCTGAATAAACAAAACCGGCAGCACAATACCAAGTAAAAATATACCATAGCCAACAACTACCTGTTGGCTGGGCAGGCAGTTACACGGCAAGCAGGCCCGGTGTAGTCTACATGACCTGCCTGTGCTTTGTCGTGAAGTAATTTAATCAAATTGTTTGGCAGGGCAGTGCTTACCTACCCTGCTTATTGCCAGCTTTTTACATTTATCAAACCTTAACTACCCACTACCTATGTTTAAACACAACCACCTTATGGCGCCTGCCCTGCTGGGCATATTGTACTTGTTAATGGCCATACCCCAGCAGGCATTGGGCAGGCAGCAGCAGCTCATTGAATCGCTGCCGGCGCCTCCGCTAGATAGCAGCCACATACAGCAGCTCATTGAGGCTGCCCGGCATACCGAAGGGTTAAGCAACCAGCAAAAAGTTGTTGTATTTGACACTGCCCGGGCCCTGAGCCAGCAAATAGGGTACTGGCGGGGCATGGCTGCCGCCACCTACCGCAAAGGCCAGGCCATTATCAATACCGGGCATTTTGACTCTGGCATGGTGTATATACAACAGGGGGCCGACCTT
>CAZXTW010000492.1:0-5337 GCA_964643525.1 uncultured Roseivirgaceae bacterium | reverse complement strand
CATGAAGGGCCTGGCCGTGCACAACCAGGTGCCAGCCAATTGCCTGTTGCATACTGACCCCAACATGGCCGACTTTGTGTTCCGTAACCTGCTGAACAATGCCATTAAATTTACGCCCAATGGGGGCACTATTAAATTCACAGCGCAAACAGAAGGTACAAAAACAGATATATTTATTACTGATACCGGCAGCGGCATACAAACAGAAATATGGAACGCCCTGTTAAAAGGGGAGGCCATTGGCCCGGCCAAACGGCGCCAAAGGGGGCAGCAACACACTGCTAAAAAAGAAGAGGGCACCGGCCTGGGGCTTAGCCTCAGTATGGAGTTTTTACGCAAGCTCAACAGCCAGCTGGTGCTGCACGCCACCTCGCCCCAGGGCACTACCCTCAAAGTACAGTTTCACTAAGCTAAACTACTGCAAAGAGGTAAGTAAAGTTGGCTCGTCACGTATGTAACATCTGCTCGTCACGCACGTAACATCTGCTCGTTACGTGTGTAACGTCACCTCGTCACGTGCGTAACATCTACTCGTCACGTGTGTAACATCTGTTTGGTAAGTAGGTAACATCTGTATGTTACCTGTGTAACGCGCAAAAGATATGGTAATAATTCATGTTAATCAGTAACCAGAACTACACCATGCACCCTGCCAATGAGTAAGGTTTTGTTGTGTCTAATTTTTGCTCTTACCTCTAAGCGGTAGGTATTTGCTTCCAGATTAGCGGGCACCTGAAACATCAACTCGGCAAGATTAACGCTTTCTACAAAATCAGCCTTATTGGCTTTCCCTTTTGAGTCAATTAAAAACACTCCCTGGTCGGCGGCTTGGGCGTCAATACCCATATTGGCACCGCGTAGGCGTGCCAGTCCGCCAATGGTCAGTTGTTCGTTGGTGGTTTTTGAGCGGTAATCGTGGTACTCGTTAATGGTTACGGTAGTAGTTTGTGCCTTGACCTTATTCAGGGGCACCTTTTTGGTAAGTTGGTTTAGAAAGGGGCCTGGGGTCAGTTTGATGTTCAGCTGGTGGCGGTTGGGGTCAAACTGGTCGTTGGCATCAGTAAAAATACCTGAAAGGCTAAAGCGGGCCTTCAAATAATCGAGCGAAATGGTGTTGCCCTGCTTTAGCAGGTGGGCCATGGCCATAAAAAACTCATGAATATTGGCGCGGGCCTCGCTCTCTTTAATGGCGCTGCCTTCGGCCGTCATCTCTTGTATTACATCATCAATGGTGCACGTGCGCTTGTGTTGCACCCTGGCCAACTGCTCAGGGCTGTCGGGTTTCATCCGGTTGGGTATCAAACTATAATCCATGGGGTAAAAATAGGCATTTCCTATAGCTTGGCTGAATGCTGTTTTTAGTTCGCTCGTTAATTAAAACCAAAGTGCTGAAGAAAAAACTAAGCTGCCAAAGCTTATATTTACCCAATGAAGTTATTACCCGTAGGAAAGGCCGATTTTGAAGCACTGCGTACCCCCAATGCACAAGGCAATGACTTTGTGTATGTTGACAAAACGGCGCTCATCTACCAACTGGTTACTGAGCAAACCTATGTGTTTGTAAGCAGGCCCCGCCGGTTTGGCAAGTCACTGCTAATAAGCACATTAGAATGCTTGTTTCAGGGTAAGCAACAGCTTTTTGAAGGGTTATGGATTGAAAACCGGTGGCACTGGGCAGTGCGTTACCCTGTGATCAGGCTTGACCTGAACAATTTAAAGATGCTGAGTAGGACGTTGCCCGATGCCATGGCCCATTTGCTTAAAAAGCAGGCCAGGCAACTGGGGGTTACGCTGGAAGAGGTTGGCGCAGACGCACTGCTTGAAGAGATGATTGAAGCACTGTACCAACGTCACCAGCAAAAGGTAGTGGTATTGATTGATTAGTACGACAAGCCAATTACTGATTCTCTAGACAACCTGCAAGAGGCAATACAACACCGTGAAGTATTGAGAAGTATCTATGCCACTTTAAAAAGTAGTGAGCAATACTTGCAATTCGTGCTGCTTACGGGTGTATCAAAATTTGGTAAGCTGTCAGTTTTTTCAGGGCTAAACCAGTTAAAAGATTTGTCGTTAGATGCCCGCTATGCCAGCCTGTTTGGCTATACTGATGCTGAAATTGATCATTATTTTGAGCCCTGGCTGCAAGCCTGGGCTAAGACAAAAGGCCAGCCAGTAGAAGTTTTGCGGCAAGGGTTGGCCGGTTGGTACAATGGCTATTCATGGGGAGGGGCAGATGCTGTATATAACCCCTGGAGTGTGATGAATGCTTTAGAAAAACAAGATTTTCGTCCTTACTGGTATGCTACAGGTACCCCTGGGTTTTTGGTGGCAGCCTTAAAAAGCAGGCAAGTACACCTGCCAGACCTTGAAGGTTATGTTGCAACAGGGCAGCTGCAAGACAGGGCCAGCCTGGAAGATATTAATGTATTTTCACTGCTTTGGCAAACTGGTTATTGGACCATCAAGACCGTTGTTGAGCAAGGCACCTCAGAGGCCCAATTTACCTTGGGGTTTCCTAACAACGAAGTGCGGCAGGCCTTATTGGTAGAGTATTTAGAGCTTGGCTGGCCTGATTTACAGCTCGCACCCAGCCAACTGGCTATCAATATCAGGCAGGCCTTGGCGAATAACAACCTAAGGGCCTTTTTTGATGGTATAGAATTATTGCTGGCCTCATTGCCTTACCACCAGTACCAAAAGCAAAACGAAGCCTTTTACCATGCAGTAGTGCATGTAGCCATTGCCTTATCGGGCCATCGGGTAGCATCAGAAGTGGCCGTTGCCGCTGGCCGAATAGATGCGGTTGTTGAAACTATGGGTTATACCTACATTTTTGAGTTCAAGCTAACCACCCCTTCAGAAGCATTGGCTCAAATCCAAAGTAATCGCTATGCCACACCCTACTTGAACAAGGGTAAAACGGTAGTAGCCGTAGGGGCTGCCTTTGATACCCAGCGCAAAGCTTTAAATGGTTGGGTAAGCGAGGTGCTGTAGTAATAAGTATTTTTTTAGCGGTATTGGTACATTACCCCCGTATGCTTGGTTGATTCGCCCCCGCAGGGTTGGGTGGTTTGGGTGCAATTTGCTGCCAAAATACAACCACTATGAGCCGACTCATATCCCTGCCAGTAGTACTGCTACTGGGCCTATGGCTTTTGCTTACTGCCAACCCTTTACAGGCCCAACACCGCAAGGGCTTTGTGCGGGTAGCTGGTAACCACTTTTATATTGACAATGCCCGGTACACCTACCTGGGTACCAACCTGTGGTATGGCATGCACCTGGGCATCAAAGGGGCTGAGGGCAACCGTGCCAGGCTAAGGCGTGAGCTTGACCGCCTGCAGGCGCTGGGTATAACCAACTTACGCATTATGGCCGCTGCCGAAGGGCCCGACCATGAAAAGTACAGAATGAAACCCGCCCTGCAAACCGCCCCGGGCCAGTACAACAGAGCCGTATTTAAGGGGTTAGACTACCTGCTGGCCCAAATGGCCAAACGTGACATGAAAGCCGTGGTGGTGCTCAGCAACTTCTGGATGTGGTCTGGGGGCTTTCCGCAATACCGCCAATGGGCCAATGGGGGCCAAATACCTTACCCCGATATTGAAGGCGGCGGCACATGGGCACCGTTTATTAAATACGCGCAAGGCTTTTATACTGATACTGCTGCAAATGCCCTTTTTCTTGACTTTATACAAGCAGTAATTAACCGCCGCAACAAGGTAACGCTGCGCAAATACAAAAACGACCCCACCATTATGGCATGGCAGCTGGCTAATGAGCCCAGGGGCTACCGTGCCCATGTTGCCTACCGCCAATGGCTAAACCACACCGCAGCCTACATTAAGACATTAGACCCACACCACCTGGTAAGCACCGGGGCAGAAGGCAACACAGGCAGTGCAGATGCCGGTGTAGACCTGCTGCTTGACAACCAAAGCCCGCACATTGACTATGCCACTACCCATGTATGGATCCAGAACTGGCAATGGTACAACCCAGAAAAACCAACTACCTATGCCCATGCCAGGCAAATGACTGCCAGTTACCTGGCAGACCAGATAGCCAAAGCCAACACGTTGGGCAAGCCTTTGGTGCTGGAAGAGTTTGGCGTTTCGCGCAATGGCGGCTCGTGCAACCCTGCTGCGCCCACTACCACCCGCGACAGCTTTTACACCTTTTTATTTGAGCAGGCTGCCATGCATTTTGGGCAAAACGGTCCGCTACAGGGCATTAACTTCTGGTCGTGGGGGGGTGAGGCAAAACCAGCAGAGGCTGGCGGTATGTGGCAGCCCGGCCAGCCCCTCATTGGTGACCCGCCCCATGAGCGGCAGGGGTGGTATTCAGTATACCAAACTGACAAAAGTACGCTGGCCATCATAGCCAAATACGCCAAACAATTTGCAGGGGCTGCCTTAACAGAGGTAGCGGCCAGCCAGCAGCCGGCAACAGCACCGGCCAGCCAATAGAAATTTTGTTGCTTAGTTGTGAGAATTCATATTTCTCAAATAGTTGTAGTAAATATTGTAGTTCCAGCAAGTGAAAGGGCTCTGACCATGTCAGGGCCTTTTTTTGTTGGTGGTAACTCAAACACCAACAGGCCAAGGCTTCCCCCTTCATTATATAGCACGCCATACAGTAGAAAAGTAATGCCCATAAGCATAAAATACTGCAGGGGGTAATTGTACTATAGCCTAACCAATACCCCCATTTATTGACCTTGTGCACCATATGCCCCACCTAAATGCTACAATTACCCACCCATACTCTGCGCCCAACCGTGCAACTTGTGCTGGTAAATTACTAACGGCACTATGTTCAAATCACTATTACGGGCCTTATTCAAAGGGCACAACCAGGCACGTGTGCGGCGCCGGCTAATTATTGCCGAGCTCACCTTTGCTGTGTTGGTGCTGGTGCTCCTGGCCTTATGGATATGGAACGCCTTCATGATTTGATGCTGCTGCACCCTTCAGGAAAAGCACTGAACATTAACAAATACCACTGATGAAATACCCTGATACAAACGCCCTTACACGCACCTCAACAATACAACCATTTATTATTCATTGCTAAAAGTATACTCAATGCGGGTAGTATTAATACTAACAGTAGGCCTGTTGGCTGCCTTAAACCAGGTGCAAGGCCAGCAGTTAAGTAACCCCAAGGCTACCAGAAAGGCTAAAAAGCTGTATGCCAAAATGGGTGCCATTACCAATACAGGCATTATGCTGGGCCATGAAGATGCCCTGGCTTATGGTGTAATGTGGACGGGTGAGGCCAACCGATCTGATGTAAAAGACCTGGCCGGCTCACACCCGGCCGTAATGGGCT
>CAZXTW010000491.1:0-5346 GCA_964643525.1 uncultured Roseivirgaceae bacterium | reverse complement strand
CACCTGTAATAAAGCTCAAAATCAAATACATTACTTTGTTTGTTTAATTGGCAATAGCTATTGCCATACTTGTTCATTATATCCATCATTATTCAAATTCAATGCTGTATTCCAATAATAGGCCGGTAAAGCCGTTGTTTGATCATTATGATGCCAAAGTAAAGGCCAATAAAATTAAAATGCAAATCTATAAAAGTTGTTATAGGTAAACTATATGGTATTTAAGTTAGCTTTATTGTCACAAAGGCCGATAGAAAAAGATTAAATGTGCCAATAAAATTTAAGCTAATTGCTGGGGCAGCCCTTGCCAATACGTTTTACAGGTAGCAGGTAGGGCTGGGCGCCAAGGCCTGCTCAGTGGCCTGCCCCGCCCACGCGCCATACAGGCTTGTTAACTGGCTAAGCGTGAACCTGGCCGTGAAACAATATTGAAGTAACAGAGCAACAGGTGGTTATATTAATAAAATGCGAATGGCCAGGTATTGAAATAATAGCTTTAAATAACCAAGAAAGCTGATTGAGGGGCGGAGCTGTATAAAAGCATTACCTATAATATTTTACTAAAAAAGCAGTGGGTGGCCTTTGTCATTTGTGGCGGTAGCCATGAATAACAGCGTGTGATTATACCTCACAACCTGGTTAATAACCCAGGTGTTTCACTTCAATTTGGCAATGACTATAAAGGGCAAATAATACCGGAAATTTATTTTTATAAATTTCCATAAATATTTTTAATTCCAAAGCTTGTTGTGCCTGTTTTTGGCATATGATCAACCAGCCCTTCCTGCAGTGGCTTTATGAATCAGGCAATGGGCCATGCCCCTGGCAGGCAGCAAATAGCACAGCTGCCCCTGCCTCAGCTAAATTGCAATATAATAGGTTAGCATATTTCAGCCGGGCCATCATGGCCCCAATATATTCCGGCATATGTACGCTGTGGTTTCGATCAACCTTCGATTAAAAGCCTGTATAGCTGGCTTATATCCTGAATAATTAAAATATTGGATTAATTACTGAATGAAGTGCCGGTAAAATACTATTATTGTGTGGAATACATTGTAAATGCTGTTTTTCAATTGGCTACTCCATATAAAGCGCCGGTAAGCTGTGGTTGATGTGGTGAATCAAAACTTGTAAAAAACTACAACACAATGGCCATAGTACGTAACAACCTATATACCCTGGGCCTTAGTGGCAGGGTAGGTAATACCCTGCTTTACCGGCAATACGGCAACAAAACGGTGGTGGGCGTCTTCCCCCGGCCAATCACTACCCCACCCAGTGCCCGGCAACTGGCCCAACGCAAAAAATTTGCCCTGGCCGTGCTCAACACCAGGCAGTGGCTGGCCACAAACACCCACCGGCACTTTTTAGAAGGGCTGGCCCGCAAATGGGGTTCAGTAAGTGCCTACCACGCCGGGGTGCGGTACTTTATGCACCAGCAGGCAGTGGTGGGTACTCAAAAACCAACAGGCACAGAAAACCCTGAGGGCACTACAACAGCCACCAGCCCGGCCAATGCCGGGCAAAAGCAACCTGGGGCTAACCAACAGCCAGGTGCACAGGCCAGAAAAGATGGCCACAACAGCAGTTAAACCAGAATAACGCCTTCGGCCGAATGGCCGTAGCACTGGTGCTGGCCCTGGTGGTACCTGAGGCCGGTTTTCCAGGCCAGCAGGGCATCTAGCTGGTGGCCGTTTTGCGGGGGTTGGGCCAGTGTGTAGGGGGCTGCCACCAGCTGGGCCGCCTCAGTAAAGTCAGTAAGCCTGGCCACGGCCTTTTTATACGGGTGCAGGTGGGGCAGCAGTACCCTGGCCAGTGCCGAGGGGTAGGCCTCATGGCAGGCAATGCCCATGCCGCTTAGCTGGTGTTGCAGGGCCATGGCCCTGGCGGTAAGCCCCCCTAAAAACATGGGGCTCATGGCGCCCACGGCCCTATCTGCCGCGCGAAACATAAAATCGGGCCTAGCCACAGGCTGCCGGTAGGCCAGGGGCAGGCTTAGGGGGGCATCTAAAAACACCTGTTGCAGGGGCTGGGGCACCGTGCCCGTTAGTACATCAACCACAAACTGGTCAGCATTCTGGCCTTTGGTGCTTTGGGTAATGTATAACACAGGCCCCTGGTTATAAGCAATGGCCGTGGTGCCGGCCAGCTTTGAGCCGTAATCAACACCTGCAATGGTAAAATCAATCATTTGCATAGTAGCACAACATACTGAGTGGCTGAAGGGTTTAGGCCTTGAAAAACCTGTTTATATTTGGGTGTGAAATAGTATGCAACTGAAACAAGGCAATAATTAATGGCAACAGCAAACAGCACAGATGTAGTGGTGGTAGGCGGCGGGCTGGCCGGCCTTACGGCCACACTTACCCTGCAGGCAGCCGGTAAAACGGTGAAGTTAGTAGAAGCGACCGACCGTGTGGGGGGGCGTATGAAAACCGACACGATTAATGGCTTTTTGTGCGACAGGGGCTTTCAGGTGCTGTTAACGGCTTACCCTGAGTGCCAGCGCTGGCTAAACTATGAGCAGCTGCAGCTTAAAGCCTTTGACCCTGGGGCCCTGGTGCTGCACAAAGGAGGCACCTACGGGGTGTATGACCCCGCCCGCCAGCCGGGCAAGGTGTTCGGCACCCTGTTTTCTGGCATAGGCAGCTTAAGCGATAAGCTGAAAGTATACAACCTGAAGCGGCGCATGGCCAAAAAAAGCATTGAAGCTATTTTTGACAGCCCCGAGCAGCCCACCATTGAGGCACTGCAGGGCATGGGCTTTAGCCAGCGGATGATTAATAACTTTTTTATGCCCTTTTTTGGGGGTATATACCTTGAGGATGCCCTGGCCACCAGCAACCGCATGTTTGAGTTTGTGTACAAAATGTTTTCTGCCGGCAATACCAGCGTGCCAGCCCAGGGCATGGAGGCCATACCAAAGCAGCTGGCCGAGCGCCTGGCCCCAGGCACCCTGGTAACTGATGCAAAAGTGGCTACCCTGGCTGATGGCCGTGTAACCACCACCGATGGCCGCGTATTTGAAGGCAGCAGCGTGCTGCTGGCCACCGCCGCCCCAGAGCTGGCCGGCCTGGGCCAGCAGGCCCCAAAGCAGGGCAATGCCGTAACCAATATTTACTTTCATGCCCCAACAGCACCGCTAAGCACCCCCACCCTGGTGCTGAATGCGGCTGCCCCCGGTAATATTAAAAATATTGCTGTCATGAACAATGTAGCCCCGGCCTATGCGCCGCTGGGCAGGCACCTCATATCAATATCATTAACTGGCATTGCCAAACACGATGACCAGGCCCTGGCCGAAAGTGTAAAGCAGGCCCTGGCCCAGTGGTATGCTACTGACCAGTGGCAGCTGTTGCAGGCATACCGCATACCCTATGCCCTGCCCAACCAGGCACAGGTGGCCAACCATGCCGGGCCTGAGCATTTTACCATTGGCCAGGGGCTGTACCGCTGTGGCGACCACCTGCTGAATGGGTCAATCAATGCGGCGATGAAGTCAGGGCGCCTGGCTGCTGAAGCCATTTTGGCCAACGGCTAAGTGCGCCAGCTGCGCCTTACTGAAAGGCGGGGTCTTGAGGGTCGAGCCCTAAAAACTGTAAGTCAAGCGGGTTGGTTACCTGAATGCGGCCATACACCTTGCCTTTGCCAGCGGTTAAAAGCTTTTGAACATCTGCAAAGGCCCCGCGCGAAAAGCGCAGCTTCATGAGGCTGCCGTTGCTGGTTTTGCCATAAATAAAATACTTCTCGCTAAACTGCTCTGCCCCAATGCGGTCGGCCCTGAAATTGCGGCTTACCACCTGGCAGTGCAGCAGGGCCACCTTACCTTCTGAATACGCCTTTTTGGCTTCAAAGGCAGCCAGCCCCTCAAAGCTAACGGCCCAGTCAAGGTTTTTGGCATACTCAAGCATGCGGCTAAAGCCCAGTGCAGCCCCTTCATAAAAACTGCCGTACTTAAACTGGCCAATCATTTCGCGTTTAATGGCGTTGGTTACCTCATCAGTAAGGGCCCACTGCAAGCCCCAGCCCACTGCAATGTAAATTTTCTGTTCTTTTTTGCTCAAAAAAATCAAGGCACTGTTGTTGGTGCCGTGCCTGTTCAGGCCAATGCGCCTGGCTGTAAACTCAGCGGCCTGGGCCACTGTTTTACCGCCCAGTGAGGCCACGCTGTAAAAATAAAACTTAACCCCCTCTTGCCGGTCATAATCACGCAAGGTGCTGTTGAGTGCCTCCTGGGCTTCGTCACTTAAAAACTCGCCCCCGTCAGCTACATAACGGGCAGTTTGGGCAGTGGCAACGCTGGCCAAAAGCAACAACAGGGTACACAAAAATAGGTGTTTCATGGGGGCAGTAATTTAACGGTTTGTTTCAGTAACGGCACAGGGCACCTAAAACATATACGGTAATATAGTTAATGTTCGTGCAACCGCCTTGGCTTTATGGCCTTTGGGGTTTGCTTTTTACGGGGGTGGCCAGCGGGGGCGGCAACCAGCCCGTTAAGCACTGGCTGCCCTGCATTAACCCAACAGGTATACCAAAAGCTGGCCGTTAGGTGCACAGCCGCCCGCATGCGGTGCTGCACCATATGGTGCAGCTGCTGGTGGTAAGCCTGTGCAAAAGGCTGCGCCACCACCTGTTGCATGGCGGCGCCCCGCTGCTGGTAAGCGTGGGTGCCATCGGCCCGCAGGCTGTCGCGCAGCTGCCGGTGGATGGCCAGCACACTATCTACCGCCAGGTGCGACCCCTCAATGGCCTGCCAGATGGCCAGCTGGGGCCGCTCAAGGTAGCGGGCCGGGGGCAGCACAAACTGGTACTGCTGCCCAAACAGCTCGGGCAGGCGAGACTCCCACAGGGCATGGATGCCCCGCTGCCCGGTAAGCTGCCCGTCATAATTCATAGTAGTGTGCAGGGGCACGTGTGCATCAGCAATATAATGGCCCAACTCTGCCGAAAGGCGCACAATAGTAGCGGCCTGCCGCTGGGCCATGGCCTCAGTAAGCCTGAAGCTGAGCCGGTACACATGCCAGGGCAGTATGCCGTGGCGTGTAAGTGTATCAGCACCATAGGCGGCCAGGGCATCACTATAATAACGGGGCAGCTTGTACAGGGCACTGTCGCCATAAAAATCAACATCAATATAATGGCGGGGCCCCTCTTGCTGTAACACATACCGCCGCTTATCTGGCAGCACGGCCATTTCGGTAATATCGGGCAGGTGCTGCCGGTAAAAGGCCTGCATCTGGCCCGGCAACAAAAAGGTGGCGTAGCGGTTAATATACTTATGCGCGTAAAAGCCCCAGCGCATGCCCGGCTGTGCTGGGTGGCTGCTGCCCTGCTGTTGGG